>NZ_JBHTSF010000026.1:0-78286 GCF_042795295.1 Streptomyces sp. NPDC056486 | reverse complement strand
CCCCTACGGGCGCTCAGCCCCCACCGCGCCCGCGGGTGACTAATGGGCGGAGGGCAGATCGCCGGTCTCGGGATTCCGGATCGTCAGGCAGTACGTGCCGCCCGCAGGGTCCCGCATCACGATCCAGTGCGGCCCCCGCCACACCGTCTCGGCGCCGAAACCTTCGTGCCGGACGCGGTCCGCTTCGAGGTCGGAGCAGGAGAAGTCCAGGTGCGCCCCGGCGGGCCCGGCGTCGTCGAGACGCTGGAGCAGGATCCGCATCGGGAGCCGCGGCTCCGGCTCGACGAGGTGGAACTCCGGCCGCGATCCCGGCCGGGCGGACCATCCCGTGAACGCGGGCCAGAACGCCTTCTCCGCTTCGAACACCGCGGGCGGCACGTCCAGGCACATCTGGTCGAGACGGCTCGTCGTCCCGTCCGGCGCGACGAGCGGCTCGGGGCGGGCCTTCTCGCCCTCCCACCGCACCACGCAGAACAGCTGCCCACCCGGCGAGCGCAGGACCTCGAGGCCGTCCTCCGCGAAGACCGGGATGGCCCCGAGCGCACGGGCCTCGCGCGCCTTGGCGGCGACGTCTTCCACGGCGAAGTCCAGATGCGCGCCGCCGCCGGGTCCTTCGACCGCCTGCGCCTTCAGAACGGCGTCCGCGCCGTCCGGCAGCAGCGTCACGAACTGGTCGTCCTCACCCCGGAACGCGGAGAGCCGCGTCCCGGTGACCGCCGCCCAGAAGGCATGGGCCTGGGCGAACCGGTCCCTGGGCCGGTCCACGAAGGCGTGGACCCACTCGATCGTTCCGGGCGCCATGCTCATGCTCCTCAGCTCGTCGCGTCGGCAAGCGCCAGCTCGTGCAGCTGGTCCGGCGGGCCCGGCCGTGCGTAGTACCAGCCCTGCGCCGTGTCGCAGCCCAACTCTCGCAGCTGATCCGCCTGAGCGCCCGTCTCGACGCCCTCGACCGTGACCGCGAGGTCCAGGCTGTGGGCGAGCGCGACGATCCCTTCGACGATCTTCAGGTCGACGGGGTCGGCAGGGTAGTGCTGCATGCCCTGCGTGAAGGAGCGGTCGAGCTTGAGCACGCTCACCGGCAGACGGCGCAGATTGGCGAGGTTCGAGTAGCCCGTGCCGAAGTCGTCGAGCGCGATGTCCACGCCCATCTCGGAGAGCCGCCGCAGCGGCTTGAGCAGGTCGTCGTCGGCGCCGATGAGCGCGGACTCGGTCACTTCCAGGCACAGGGCGCCCGGTTCGAGCCCGGAGCGCTCCAGGATCTCCACCGTGTCCGACACCAGGTTGGGGTGGGTCAGCTGCATGGGCGAGAGGTTCACGTTCACGCGCAGCGGCCCGGCGTCCTTGTGCCGCGCCTCCCAGGTACGTGCCTGGCGAACCGATTCCTCGAGGACCCAGCGGCCGAGCGGCACGATCAGGCCGGTGTGCTCGGCCAGCGGGATGAACCGGTCGGGGCCGATGACGCCGTGCTGGGGATGCAGCCACCGCACCAGCGCCTCGGCGCCGCGCACACTGCCGTCGCCGAGGTGCACGAGGGGCTGGTACTCGATGAAGAACTCGCCCCGCTCCAGGGCCGCGGGCAGTGCGGTGGTCAGGCCGTGCCGGGTGATGGCGCGGGCGTCGGCCTCGGGGTCGGCGAGCTCGAAGCGGTTGCCGCCCGCGGACTTCGCGCGGTACATCGTGATGTCGGCGCTGCGAAGGACCTCCGCCGCGCCGCGCTCCCCGGCGGGGCCCTCGACTATGCCGATGCTGCCGCGCACGGTCAGTTCGCGGCCCTCGACGCGGATGGGCGTGGAGAGCGCGTGCATGATGCGTCCTGCGAGGTCGTCCACCTCGGCCTCGGTGTCGCTGCCCGTGGTCAGCGCCACGAACTCGTCGCCGCCGAGCCTGGCGACCATCTCGCCGGGCGCCGTGGCGCAGGACTGGAGCCGGTCGGCGACCTCGACGAGGAGCCGGTCGCCCGCCGCGTGCCCGAGGCTGTCGTTGACGGTCTTGAAGCCGTCGAGGTCGAGATAGCAGAGCCCGAACCGCGCGCCGTCGCCCGCCGCGAGGGCCTTCTCCAGGCGCTCGAAGAACAGCGTCCGGTTCGGCAGGCCGGTGAGCGCGTCGTGCGTGGCCTCGTAGCGAAGGCGCAGGTTGAGCAGTCGGCGCTCGGTGGTGTCCTCCATCAACGCCAGCTGGTACTGCGGCACTCCGTCCGCGTCACGCAGCAGCGAGACGGTCAGATTGGTCCACAGGACGGTGCCGTCGGGCCGGTAGAAGGCCTTCTCCACGCGGTAGTGCTCGCGCTCCCCGCGCACCAGCTCCTCGTAGAGCTTCCATACGTGGGGTGAGTCGTCGGGGTGCGTCCACTCCTCGACGTTGTGTCCGCGCACCTGGTTCTCCAGGCCGCCGAACATGCGGATCAGCGCGTCGTTCACCTCGAGGACCGTGCCGGTGAGGTCGGCGATGCTGATGCCGATCGCCGCGCCGTGGAAAACGGCACGGAAGCGGGCCTCGCTCGCGTGCAGGGCTTCGGCGACCGCGCTGCGGGCGTTCAGGGCGGCCCGGGATATCGCCTCCTGCTCGGCGAGCGTGCGCTCCTGCAGGGCGGCGGCGAAACCCGCGGCCAGGGCGTGCTGCAGGCGTGCGGAACGGGCCCGCAACTCCTCCTGGGGGCCCTCGTCGCCGCAGTAGAGGACGAGGTAGGCGTCCACGCAGTCGAGTGTGCGGCTCAGCGCCTCGGGATCGGTGCAGTGCGTGCCCACGAGCGCCGCGCCGATCGCCTGCCCCTCGGCCGCTTCGAAGACCCGCTCGTGCAGCGCGGCACGCAACCTACGGGCCAGTGGCACCAGTTGCTGCTCGAACTCGGGACGGGTCAGCGACGTCGCCGTCACCGGGAAGACGGCGCGGCTCCAGATGGTGGCGAACCTGCGCACTCTGTCCTCGGGCCCGTCCGGCTCCCCGCTCATGCCCTGCGCCCCACGCCGGCGAACCCGGAGAAGGTATACGGATCCTCCTCCTCGGGCGCGGTGTCGGGCCGCCAGCGCGGCATCGGCACGAGGCCGGGTTCCACCATGTCGTATCCCTCGAAGAACCGCGCGATCTCTTCGCGCGAGCGCATGATCAGTGGATTACGGATGTCCCTGTACACGCCGACGGTCTGACCGGCCTGCTCGGCGGGGATCGGCATCCCTTCGTATGAGGCGTGCGTGAGGACGATCACGCTGCCGGGCGCAATTGCGTCCCGCAGTTCAGCGACCGCTGTGTAGGGATCGTACGCGTCCTCAACGAAATGCAGGACGGCGACGAGAAGAAGGGCCACCGGGCGGTCCAGGTCGAGGAGTCCGTTGACCTCCGAACTGCCCAGAATGTCCAGTGGTTTGCGTAGATCCCCGGCGACGGCCACCGCCTTGTCGTTGCCCTTGAGCACGGCCCGGCCGTGCGCGACGGCCACCGCGTCGTGGTCGACGTACGCCACGCGGGCGTCCGGGTCCGCCTGCTGCGCGATCTCGTGGACGTTGCCGAAAGTGGGGATGCCCGAACCGATGTCGAGGAACTGGGTGATGCCCTCGTCCACGGCGAAACGCACTGCTCGGCGCATGAAGGCACGATTCGCCTGCATGATCTTGGGCAGCCCCGGCATGAACTCCATGGCCCGGCGGGCGGCGTCCCGGTCGACCTCGAAGTTGTGCGAACCGCCCAGGTAGTAGTCGTAGATGCGGGACACGCTGGGCATCGTGATGTCGATGCCCTGCGGGGCCCAGGCGGGACGCTCCATCAGGACTCCAAGACGTAGGCGAGGCGAGCCGGTGTTCGAAGTGAGGCTACTGATCGTCCGCCAAGGGAGCGAGTCAAAACGGAAATTGGCCGTCCGTTCTCGGTCACTGCCTGCGGCAAGTGCCGAGTATCAACCCAAAGAACCGGTCCGTTCCTTCCCCGGGGAGGGGAAAAGAACGGACCGGTAGACCGTACGCGAGGTGCTTCTGACAAGACCCCCTTCTCGGCCGGACTTCTTCTTCCGCACTTGCCTTCGGTACTGGCTCCTTCTGTGCGCCTATTTCCCGTACGTCTATTTCCCGTACGCCTGCTTCCCGGCTCCTTCCCGTGCGCCTACTTCGGCGCGCCGACAGGCTTTCCGTTCGGTCCTGCGGCGTACCAAGTGCCGCCTACACCTTGGCCGTTGGTGTCTCCGGGCTTCTTGTCACCGGAGAACGTGTACATCGGCCAGCAGTCGATCGTCTGCTGCTTCTGCCCGTCCGGGCGGTTGAAGACGACGAAGCCCTTCTTGAGGATTCCCTTGGTGTCGTTCTTGTCCACGGGCGCGACCACAGGCCACTTCTGGAGGCAGGCACCGGTGCACGCGGACTTCATCGGCCAGGCGGAGTCCTTCGTGAAGCGGTAGACGGTCATGCCGTTCTTGTCGACGACGATCTCCCCGAGCTTGGGGTCCTTGCGGGTGGAGAGCCCTGCCGGGTCGACGGGAGCCGTCTCGGCGGGGGGTTCGGCCTCGGCGGCGGGAGCGGCCTTCTTGCCGTCGGGCGCAGCCGCGTACCAAGTGCCGCCCACACCCTGGCCCTTGGCGTCACCGGCCTTGGTGTCCTTGGCGTACCGGTACATCGGCCAGCCGTCGATCGTCAGCTGCTTGCTGCCGTCTGACCTGGTGACCTCGCCCAGCAGGGACTTGTCCACGCCGGGCGCGGCTGCCGCGCCCTCCGGTGACGCGACGGGCCAGGTCGTGGCGCAGGCGCCGTCACAGTTCGACTTCGGAGGCTCGGCGGTGTCCTTGTCGAAGCGGTAGAGCGTGCGGCCCTCGCTGTCGGTGACGACCTTGCCGAGCTTCTTGCTGTCCCAGACAGCGAGTTGACCGGCGGCTTTCGCCTTCCCCGCCCCCTCTTTCGCGGCGCCCGTGTCGGCCCCGTACCCGTCACTCCCCGCTCCGTACCCGTTGTCCTTGGCCGGGGCCTGGTTGCCCACGTTCTGTCCGTTCGGCGACTGGTCCCCCTTTTCCTGACCGCACGCCGTCGTCAGCGCCAGCATGGCCGCAGCTGTCGCTACGAGCGAGGCGCTCCGCCAGGTCTTCATTTCTGTCTCCCGCTGTTGCTTGGGTGTCGCGCCGCTGAGTGCGTCACGCATGGCCCTAGGTACGGGTGGGAACGGCTGGTGCGTTCAACCGGCGTTCAAAATTCTTTTGTTCGTCAAGCACGCGCCCGGCGTCTCCCCCCTTCGGGCCATAGGAGGGCCGCAGCGGCGTGGCAGCGCGACAGGCTGACCATGATCCTTGACGTGCATGGATCCACGAAGCCCTCATCCGGCCTGGTCACACGCTTAGCCGCCCTTCTGGTGCTGACCTGGCTGCTCGGCTCGCCGGCTGCTGCGGCAGTGGCGGCGTCGGTCACCGCGCCCGCCGACAACTGCGCCTACGCCTCGATCGGCGACTCCCCCGGCGGTGACGCGGTGGCGGTCGCGGGCGACGGAGTGGTCTGCAGGGCGGGTCCCACACACCGCCCCAAGCCTCCGCCGCCTCCCCCTCCGCCACCGCCCGCTCCGGCCCCGCCACCGCGCCCGGAGCCGCGGGCGCCCGAGCCCCCTCCCCCACCGCCGCCACCGCCGGTCGCGCGTCCGGCTCCCGCCAAGCCCGCGCCACCACCACCGCCGCCCCCGCCACCGGCGCCGCCGAGTCCGAAGCCGACCCCCACCGTCGACCACAAGGCCGAGCCGGCTCCGGTGAGTTACCCCTCGTACCGCACCGCTCCACGTAACCCGCCGCCCCGCGGCGGCCCGTCCCTGGTCTCGCTCACCCTGCTCATCACCGCACCCGCGGTGCTCGCCGTCGCCGCGCTGCGGCCTCGCTGACCGTCGGAGGTCCCATGTCGGAATGGCTTGTTCTCACCCTCGCGATGGCCGCCGCGTGCGGCGTCGTCCTGATCGTCACCTTCCTGCGGCACCGCAGGACGAGCCCGGACTACGACGCTTCGGAGACCCCGGACGTCATCGAGTACATGACGATGATGATCGGCGTGGTGTACGCCATCGTCCTTGGTCTGGCCATCGCCGGAGTCTGGGAGGCCCGCAGCGTCGCCCAGGACCATGTGCACGCCGAGGCCCAGGCGTTGCACGAGGTGTCCGAGCGGGCGCGGGTCTACCCGACCGACGTCCGCGAGCGCATCCGTACGGATGTAGACGCTTATGTCAGCCATGTCGTCACCACCGAGTGGGACTCCATGGCCGACCACGGCGAACTCACCGACCGCGGCGCCCAACTCCTCACCCGTGTACGCCACGACGTCACCGACTACCAGCCAAAGTCCGATTTCGAGGCCCAGGCCTACCAGCCGCTCGTCGACGCGGTCGCGGCCGCATCCGACGCGCGCAACTCCCGTGGCGACAGCGCAGGGGCCACCATGCCCGGAGTCGTCTGGTTCGGGCTGATCACCGGCGGACTGGTCACCGTCGGCATGATCTTCACCCTGCAGATCCGCCGCACCCCGCGCGAACTCATCCTCGCGGGGCTGTTCTCGGCCTTGATCGCCTTCCTGCTCTTCCTCATCTGGGACTTCGACGCCCCCTACAGCCGTGGCGTCGCGGCCACACCGGAACCGTTCCGCGCGCTCTTCGGCAACCTCGGCGGCGGATGAGAACGGGTCAGAACCGAAAGCGGCCCCACCAAGTACGTGGTGGGGCCGCTTTTCTGACGCTCATCCGAAGCTCACCCGACGCTCACCCGAAGCTCACCCGAAGCTCACTCAGCGATGATCGACGCGACCTGGGTGAGGGAGTCGATCCGCCAGTCCGCGGCCTCGACGACGGCCGGATCGTCGGCCCACCAGTGCCCCCAGGGACCGCGTCGGATGTGCGCCGTTCTCAACCCGGCCGCCTTCGCCGGGTAGATGTCGTTCGCGGGATGGTCGCCGACGTACAGCGTCCGCTCCGGCTCGGCCTGAGCCGCCTCGATCACCCTGGCGAAGAACGACGGATCCGGTTTCGCCACTCCCCACTCGCCCGAGGTGGCGACGAGATCGGCGGGCAGATCAAGGCCACGCAGCAACTCGCCCACGCGAGACGTCTGGTTGCCTGCGACGACGACACGCAGACCCTGCTTGCGCAGCCCACCCAGAGCGGGGCGCACATCGGGGTAGAGGTCGGTCTCGGCCAGGTGCTCACCACGCCCCGCGACCTCGCGGGCGTGATAGGCGGCAGCGACGTCTATGTCCGGGCTCAGCAGCCGCAGCGCTTCGGTATTGTCGCGGCCCCGCGTGACGACACCGCCCACGAGCGCGGAGACGGTGTGACGGGGCACGCCGAGCCAATCGGCCCAGGATGCCCAGTAGCGGTCATCTTTGGTGAGGGTCTCCCCCACGTCGAAAACGACGGTCTCAATCATCGGCCCCAGCCTATGGCGCCACCACACCCGAACGGCCGCCTGACCCGCACCCCGCAGGGGGAATCACAGGTACGCCACGCTGATCGGTCCCGTATAGACGCGGCGGACACCCCGGCTCCTCGACACCGGCTTCGCACACGGGTCCGTAAACCATGCTGCGCGGCGGCCCCGCGCGGCGCACTCTGGTGGCATGACCTGGCAGACACCCATCATCGTCCACCCGCCCGCTCCCGACGGCGGACGCCGGGTCACTGTGCGCGGGGAGGACGTCGGCGTCGCGCGCGACGACCGTGACCTGGTGGAATTCCTGCGCCGCGCAGGCCTCGGAGACGCCGACATAGCCCTCGACGACCCGCACCTCGTGGAGTGGCGCGGCAGCGGGGCGCATGTGTGGGCCAAGGGGTCCTGAGCTTCCTCCTCCCGGGGCACATCACGGCGGATCCCGGGCAGTATCCGGGTCGCGTTCCCCGGCCCTCTACCCGACTCGCCCCCAAACTCCCGTCACCAACCCCGCGACACCCCGCCATGTTCCCCTGTACGGCCCACACCGTTGCCCCGTTCGCGCGACTGCGATCGCGGGCGCGCGGCTCCCTGCTTAGCGTTTGCGGCATCGAGGCGCATATCAGGTGAAAGCGGAAGAAGCTCCGCGGCTGCTCCTCGGAGACCCGGAGGAATCATCATGCGCGCGATACGCGTCGCCTCGGCCACTCTTCTCGCCGCCACGGCCCTGACCCTCACCGCCTCCACCGCTTCCGCGGCCGTCGCGGACGACAACGACACGAACGACCACAACATCACCTCGTTCGGCTTCCGCGTCACCCCGTCCACGATCGCCGCGGGCGGTCAGGTCACGCTCAGCGTGGACGGCTGCGAAAGCGAAGCCTCAGCCACCTCCGGGGTCTTCGACGACGCCCATATCCCCAAAGGGCAGCAGTCCGTCTCCGCGATGGTCTTCCCCGACGCCAAACCCGGCGCGATGTACGAGGTGACCTTCAAGTGCGGGGAGGAGACGGGGACCACGGACCTCACCATCGCCACCGGCCGACCGACCTCGCACCCCACCTCGCATCCGACCGGGCCCGTCCACCATGGGGTCAAGGCCGGGGTCGGCGGCAGCCTCGGCGGCTTCGACCTGCACGAGATCGCCCTCGGCGGCGCCCTGATCGTGGGCACGCTCGGCACCGCGTACTACTGGACCCGTCGCCGCACCGGGGACGGCAACTCCTGACGAACCGCCCTTGACCGGCGCGGAAGGGGGACGCGCCGGTCAGGGAGGCGGAACGGTCGACACCCGACGTGCGAGTGACGGGTGCGGTGCGGGTCACGGGTGTGCCGGTGCTCGGCGTGCGGTTGCCGTCAGATGCCGCGCCCCGCGTTCTCCGAGCGGCGGCGCATCCAGAACACCCCGCCACCGACCACGGCGGCCGCCACGAGCACCCCGCCGATCGCCATGTCGGTACTGGTCGCCCCGGCGCTGCTGCTGCCGCCGAGACCACCGCGGACACCGCCGTGGATGACGGTGAACGCGTTGGGCTTGGTGAGGGGCGCGCTGCTGCCGCAGTGGACGGTGATGCTGTGGGCCCCCGGCGACGCGTGATGGTGGATCGTGGTGTTCGCGCTGGCCGTGCCGCCGCCCATGGTCTTCAGCTTGGTGTCGGGGAAGGCGTCCGACGTGACCTTGCTGCCGACGGCCTGGCAGGCCGAGCCGTCGACCGTCACCGTCAGCTGCCCCCCTCTGGGGATCACGCTCGGCATGGCGACGATGTTGGACGGATCGGCCCAGGCCGATGCCGTCGGGGCGGCGAGGCCGACGACGGCACCCGCGGTGACTGCGACCGCGAGGGCACGAGTGGTGCGCATACGAGAAGTACGCATGTGAATCCTCCGCGGAAGACGCCCCGGGGTAACCGTCCCCGGTCGATCGGCGAGAGCGCCTCCCAAACAGACCCTCAGATGCCCTGCACACGCACGCATTTCGACGCTCGGCCGTACTGGTGAGGCGACACGCCGAAGCGCGAACGTACAAGCCGATATTGCCGCAGGTCACGGACCGTCAGAAATTTCCTGCGGACCGCGACTCGGATGGCTCATGCCCGGTATGGGCGCCACCCGTTCGCTCCCGCTCTGTCGCCCGCCGCGCGCGCCGCGCTTAGCGTTCTTGTACGCGCAACGGACGCGGTTCGAATGCCGCGTTGAGAGGGGATCAGAGAATGCCTTCGTCCCAGCCGGCCGATGAGGAGGAGCAGCAGAGGAAGCGCGCGCCGTGGGGCGTCATGGCGCTTGTTCTGCTGACCGGCCTCGCGCTGATCCGGAATGGCTCAGGGGAATTCGACGTGGGTCCGCCCCAGCCGGCATCGGCCGCCGCGGCGGACCAGGCACCCGACGGCGCGGGCCAGGGCATCACGCCGCTGACGTTCTCCCCCGCCGCGCGGGTGGGGATCAAGGGAATCCGGGTGGATGCCCCGGTCATGCCCGTCGGGCTCGACGCGGAGGGCTGGGTGGACGCGCCGCCGGCGGAGGACCCGAACCTCGCAGGATGGTTCACCGGAGCCGTCTCGCCGGGCGAGAAGGGCACGTCCGTGATCGTCGGCCATGTGGACAATGAGCAGGGGCCCGCCGTCTTCTACGGCCTGGGCTCGCTGAAGAAGGGAAACCGCGTCGAGGTTCTGCGCAGGGACCGCAGGACCGCGGTCTTCGAGATCTATGGAATCGAAGTGTTCGAGAAGGACGATTTCCCGGGACGCCGCGTCTACAAGGACAAGGGGACTCCGGAACTCCGCGTCATCACCTGCGGCGGTGGATTCTCCAAGCAGGCCGGGTACGACGGGAATGTCGTCGTTTTCGCCCGCCTGGTGGACGTGCGCTGACGGCGAATGCGTCGGCGGAACACGGCAGCACCGGGCGGGCGAAATCCCGTTCTGAATTCCGGATCGGCTCCGGACCGATTCAGCTGGATCCGGCTAGATTCCGTAGCGGCTCGGCAAGCTGATCCGGTACCCCGAATCGATGAGCTCGGGGAGATACGTCCGCAGCGCGTCGACGCTCTGGGACCGGTCGCCGCCCGCGTCGTGCGAGAGCACGACCACTCCGGGTCCCGCACCGGCCCGTACGCGCCGGATGATCGTGCGGGTACCGGGCTCGGTCCAGTCCAGGGTGTCGACGGTCCAGGCCAGCGGCTCCATGCCCAGGTCGGCGCCCAGCTGGAAGGCGTTGCGGTTCCAGGCTCCGTAGGGGGCGCGGAACCAGGCCGGGGGTTCGCCCACGGCGTCCTCGACGACCTCGCTGGTGCGCTCGATCTCCTCGCGCATCGCGTTCCGGCTCATCTTCGGAAGGAGCGGATGCGTCCAGGTGTGGTTGCCGATCAGATGCCCGTCGTAGGCCATCTCGCGCAGCAGATCCTTGTTGTCGACGGCCATCTCGCCGCAGACGAAGAACATCGCGCGCACGTCGTAGCGGCGCAGGGTGCGCAGGATGCCCGGTGTGTAGCGGGGGTCGGGTCCGTCGTCGAAGGTCAGCACCATGGCGCGGTCCTGCCCGTCCATGCGCAGGATCGGCTCCTTGCGGACGCGGGGCCGGGTCCGTGCGGCCCCCGCAGGGCCGCTGCCCGCCATGGGCTGGAGGCGGTACGCGGAGGGCTTGAGGGGGCGTGCGGCAGGTGGGCCACCGGCCGCCGCGCCGCTGGGAGCCGCTGGTCCCGGCGTGCCCGGCGTCTCCGTGCCCGGACCCTCCGTTCCCGCGCAACCGGCGGTCGCGGCCAGACCGAAGACAGCGGCGCCGCGAAGGAGCGCGCGACGCCCTGGAGTCATTTGATCCTTTTTCATGACTAATCCGTCGCATGGCGGAAGCCCTGGGCGGACCATCAACACCACGGCGGACCGCGAAAGCACCCGATGGGACCATCAGGAGGGCGAGGGAGATCAGCGACGCCGCACCAGCGGGAAGGGCAGCGTCTCGCGGATCGTCAGGCCGGTGAGGAACATGACGAGCCGGTCGACGCCGATGCCGAGCCCGCCGGTGGGCGGCATCGCGTACTCCAGGGCGTCGAGGAAGTCCTCGTCCAGTTCCATCGCCTCCGGGTCTCCCCCCGCGGCGAGCAGGGACTGCGCGGTGAGACGGCGGCGCTGCTCGACGGGGTCGGTCAACTCCGAGTAAGCGGTGCCCAGTTCGGTACCGAAGGCGACCAGGTCCCAGCGCTCGGCGAGGCGCGGGTCGGTGCGGTGCTGCCGGGTCAGCGGGGAGACGTCGGTCGGGAAGTCCTTGTAGAAGGTGGGCAGCTTCGTCTTCTCCTCGACAAGGCGCTCGTACATCTCAAGGACGACGTCCCCGCGGCCGTCGTCAGGCTGGTACGGGACGTCCGCGCGGTCACAGAGCCGGTGCAGCCGCACCAGCGGGGTGTCCGCGTCGACCTCGTCGCCGAGAGCTTCGGAGAGCGCGCCGTAGACCGTCTTCACCGGCCACGGTCCGGAGATGTCATGCTCGGTGAGCCTCCCGTCCGCATCGGCCTTGTGGGCGACGGGTGCGCCGAAGGCGGCGGTGGCGGCGCCCTGGATGAGTTCGCGGGTGAGGTCGAGCATGACGTCGTAGTCGGCGAACGCCTGGTAGGCCTCCAGCATCGTGAACTCGGGGTTGTGCTTGTAGCTCACGCCCTCGTTGCGGAAGGTACGGCCCATCTCGAAGACCTTCTCCATGCCGCCGACGCAGAGCCGCTTCAGATACAGCTCGGGCGCGATGCGCAGATAGAGGTCGAGGTCGTAGGCGTTGATGTGGGTGGTGAAGGGGCGGGCGTTGGCGCCCCCGTGGATCTGCTGGAGCATCGGCGTCTCGACCTCTAGATAGCCGCGGTCCAACAGGCCCTGGCGCAGGGCCTGTACAGCAGTGGACCGGGCCCGTACGACGTCGCGGGCGTCGGGGCTCGCGACCAGATCGAGGTAGCGGCGGCGGACCTTGGCCTCGGGGTCGGTGAGTCCGCGGTGCTTGTCGGGCAGCGGGCGCAGGCACTTGCCGGTGAGCTGCCAGCCGGTGACGAAGACGGTGAGCTCACCCTTGTCGCTGGCGCCGACCGTGCCGGTGGCGATGATGTGGTCGCCGATGTCCGTGCCGGAGGTGAAGCGGTCAAGGACGTCCGGGCCGGACCGGTCCCGGGTCAGGGCGAGCTGGCGGTCGCCGGACCAGTCGCGCAGGGCCGCGAAGACGACCCCTCCGAAGTCGCGTACGAGCATGACGCGGCCCGCGACCGTGACCCGCTCCCCCGTCAGGGCGGGCGTCACATCGGCGAGGGTGTGGGTGCGCGGCGGGAGGCCCACGGGGTAGGGGTCGACTCCCTCGGCGCGCAGCCTGTCGAGCTTGTGGTGGCGGATGCGGACCTGGTCGGGCAGCGCGGCCAGGGGGTCGGCGTCCGCGGCGTCCCCCTGCCCCGCGAGACCGAGGGCGGAGATCGGCGGGAGGGCCTCCGTGCCGACGGGCTTGGTGACGCCCTTGGGCCCATGGCCCTTGCCCCAGAGCTTGCGCAGCGAGGGCACGGAGACGAAGCCCTCCGCGATGCCCGACGCGAGGCTGATCCGGGCCAGGGCCCCGGCATCGCCGTAACAGATGAAGCGGGGATACCACTCGGGGTGGTACTTGGCGTTGGAGCGGTAGAGCGCTTCGAGCTGCCACCACTTGGAGAAGAACAGGAGCAGCTTGCGCCACAGGCGAAGGACGGGACCGGCTCCGATGCGGGCGCCCTCCTCGAAGACCGAACGGAACACGGCGAAGTTCAGGGAGATGCGGCGCACCCCGAACTTGCCCGCGCCCGCGCAGAGTTCCGCGACCATGAACTCCATGACCCCGTTGGGCGCGGACGCCCGGTCGCGGCGCATCAGATCCAGGGAGATGCCGTCCTTGCCCCAGGGGACCAGCGAGAGCAGGGCGATGAGCCGTCCTTCGGCGTCCAGGGCCTCGACGAGCAGACAGTCGCCGTCCTCGGGGTCGCCGAGGCGGTCGAGCGCCATCGAGAAGCCGCGCTCGGTCTCGGTGTCCCGCCAGGCATCCGCCCTGTCGACGATCTCCTCCATCTCCTCGTCGGTGAGGGTGGAGTGGCGGCGGACGCGGGTGGTGGCGCCGGTGCGGCGGACGCGGTTCACGGCCTGCCGGGTGACGCGCATGTCGCGGCCGTCCAGGTCGAAGGCCGCGATGTGCAGGATCGCCTCGTCGCCGAGCTGGAGCGCGCCGAGCCCGGAGCGCGCGAAGGCGGTGGCGCCCTCCTCGGACGCGCCCATCACGGCCGGGGCCCAGGCGTACCGCCGGGCCACGTCGAGCCAGGCGCCGATCGCGTGCGGCCAGGCCTCGCGGTCGCCCACCGGGTCGCCGCTCGCCAGGCAGACGCCCGCCTCGACGCGGTAGGTGACGGCCGCCTTGCCGCTGGGCGAGAAGACGACGGCCTTGTCGCGCCGGGTGGCGAAGTAGCCGAGCGAGTCCTGAGCGCCGTAGGTGCCGAGCAGCGCACGGATGCGGGGTTCCTCGTCGCCGTGCAGGGCGGCTTCCATGCGCTGGGAGCGGAAGAGCGTCGCGGCCGCGTTCAGGAGAGCGAGGGCGCCGAAGAGGCCGAGCCAGAAGTGCAGGGCACGCGGGGGTCTGCCGTCGAAGTAGTCGCCGCCGGTGAAGAGCCCGCCGCAGACGCGGTCCGCCGCCCACAGCAGGGCGTGGCCGCGCGGCAGCGACCCGGGAAAGAGCGCGACGAGGCCCCAGCCGACCAGGATCGCCACGGCGAGGCCCGCGACAAGTACGACCACGGCCCGCCGGACCGCCCCGCGACGTGAGTCCGCGGAGAACTCCTTGCGGGCCAGGACGAGCAGGACGAGGGCGATGGAGCAGACGACGAGGGAAGGGATCGAGTCCGCCCAGAAGCCGAGGGCGATACCCAGGACGTCGAAGGCGAGGAGGAGCCCCAGATAGACGACGACCAGCCACCACGCGACCTTCTTGCGGGCCGCTGTCGCCCCTGCGAGGAGGAAGAGGAAGACGGCGTACGCCAGGTTGGGGCTCACCGGCACCGTGAGGAGGTCGAGGACGCGGACCACCGGGCGCAGGAGGTGGCGCAGCGGGGCGATGACCGCGAGGATCGCGCAGAAGAGGCCCAGGGTGCCGAAGAAGGTGGCGAATCCCTCCGGCACGCGTCTGAGGAAGCGGGCCTTCGCGCCCTGCGGCGGTGCGGTGCGGGGCCTCTCCACGCTGGTGCTCATGGATCGACCCTAGGAAGGGCTGCGCCGCCCCGCTCGTCGGAGCGTCGGCGTGCGTCCCGGATACCGCCGCCCACAGCGGAAGCGGAACGACGGCTCCGATAGCCTCTCGGCTGTGACTGAAGACCACTCCCACCAGTTCGAACGCGGTACGGACGGCCCGAAGGTGATCGTCGTCGGTGTCGACGGCTCGGACTCCTCGCTCCGGGCCGCGTCATATGCCGGAGGCCTGGCGCGGCGACAGCACGCGCTCCTCGCCGTCGTCTATATCCAGCCGGTGATGGCCGCGGGCGCCGCGCTCGGCGCCCCGGTGGCCGAGGCGACCGATGAGATCGCCGAGTCCCTGATCGCCGAGATCAGAGACGCCGCCGAGCGGGTGAAGGACATATTCGACGTGCGCTGGGAGTTCCACACCTTCCGCGGCGACCCCTACAGCGGTCTGGTCGCCGCGGCGGACGACCTCACCGCCGACGCCGTGGTCGTCGGAGCCTCCGAGCAGGCGGGCCACCGTATCGTCGGCTCGGTCGCGGTACGCCTGGTCAAGGCGGGTCGCTGGCCCGTCACCGTGGTGCCGTAACCCACAGCCGCCAGACTGCTGAACCCTCACAGGTATGGCGGGTGTGGTGTCTTCCGTCATGCCCACGCCTGGGCCATCATGATCCGCCATCAGCCGACTGCCGTCTGCGAAGAGGTGGAGCTCATGGCGGGACTCCGGATGGGGCACGGCGTGCTGCGCCGAAAGCCCATCGAAAGCATCGAAGAAACCGAAGGCGCGGAGGGCGGCGGGCTCTCCCGCTCGCTCGGCCTCTGGCAGCTCACCGCGATCGGTGTCGGCGGCATCATCGGCGCCGGCATCTTCACCCTCGCCGGAACGGTGGCCAACGGCACGGCCGGGCCCGCCGTCCTCATCTCCTTCCTCATCGCCGGTGTCGCGAGCGCGGCGGCCGCCTTCTCGTACGCCGAGTTCGCGGGCCTCATCCCGAAGGCGGGATCGGCGTACACCTACGGCTATGTGGTGCTCGGCGAGCTCACGGGCTGGTTCATCGGCTGGGACCTGCTCCTGGAGTACACGGCGATCGTGGCGGTGGTCGCGATCGGCATCTCGGGCTACTTCAACTTCCTGATCAACGACATGGGCGCGCAACTGCCCCACTGGATGCTGGGAGCGCCCGGCACGGGCGACGGGCACAAGGTCGACCTGTTCGCGGCGGTACTGTGCCTGCTCATCGCCTACCTCCTGACCCTCGGCATCAAGAACGCGGCGCGCTTCGAGATGATCGTGGTCGTGCTGAAGGTCATCGTCGTACTGATCGTCATCGCGGTCGGCTTCTTCCACATCAACACCGGGAACTACAAGCCGTTCTTCCCCTTCGGTGTCAGCGGGGCGTTCACGGGCGCGGCGACGGTCTTCTTCGCCGTGTTCGGGTACGACGCGATGAGCACCGCCGCAGAGGAGTCCAAGGACGCGCAGCGGCACATGCCGAAGGCGATCCTCTACTCGCTCGCGATCTCGATGGTCCTGTACGTACTCGCCTGCCTCGTCCTGACGGGCATGCAGAGTTACAAGGACATCGACCCGGAGAGCGGCTTCTCCACCGCGTTCAAGTCGGTGGGCCTGGGCGGGCTCGCCGATGTCATCGCGGTTGGCGCCATCATCGGCATCCTCACCGTGATGTTCACCTTCATGCTCGGCGTCACCCGCGTGTGGTTCAGCATGTCGCGCGACGGGCTGCTTCCGAAGTGGTTCGCCAAGACGCACAGGACCCGGCACGTACCGACGCGCGTGACGTGGATCGTCGGGTTCGCCTCTGCCGCCATCGCCGGGTTCTTGCCGATCGGCGAGGCGGCAGAACTGACCAACATCGGAATCCTGTTGGCGTTCGTCGTGGTGTGCGTGGCGGTGATCGTGCTCCGCTACAAGCAGCCCGGACTCCCGCGCACGTTCCGCTGCCCCGGGATGCCGGTGGTGCCCGCCATCGGGGTCGTCTTCTCGATCTGGCTGATCACGTTCCTGCAGTGGCAGACGTGGGTGCGGTTCGCGGTGTGGTTCGCGATCGGTCTCGTCGTCTACTTCGGGTACTCGTACCGGAAGTCCGAGCTCGCCAAGACCGACCGCGTTTCCTAGCAGGGTCGCTGTTTTCTGGTGGCGTCGCTGTTTCCTGGCGGGGTCGCTCAGGCGCTCTCGATGGACTTCTGGAACTCGCGGGCCATCTGCTCCAGGCCCTTGTTCTTCCACTCCGCCCAGAAGGGCTTCCACTCGCTCAGCTTCTTGCGGCCGCTCACGATGTCGTTGACGAGGTCGGTCGCCTCCGTCGACATGCGGCCGTAGTGCTGCGTATACGCGTCCGAGTAGTGGCCGACGACCGGGTTCTGAATGGCGGTCTCGATGAGCTTCTGCTCGGCCGCGTACACGTCCTTGACGTCCTGGGCGCGCTCCGTGCCCGGGAAGGCCGACGCGATGAGCGCGAAGGGTGAGGTGGTTGCCGTGGTCAGTCCGCTGTAGAGGCCCTCGACCTGCTGCTTGCCCTTCTTCGTACGCTCCGGGAAGCCGTTCTTGTCGTACGTGAAGTCCTCGCCCTCGGTGCCGTACTCGAGGAACTCGCGCTCCTTGCTGCCGAACGGTGCCGCCAGGTAGTTGAGCACGCCGAGGAGCATGCGCACCCGCTTCTCGTCGCCCTTCTTGATCGCGGTGTAGCCGATGGTGCCGAGGTGGTAGTGGTGGTTGGGCTTGTTGCCTCCCGCGGCGAACGGGATCATGATCTCGGCGGCCACCGACGGGTCCTGGACGCGGATCTCCTGGCGGGCGTTGAAGGGGGTGGCGTGCACGGTGGCGCCGATCGTGCCCTGCGCCATCTTGATGTTCGCGTCGGCCATCTTGGGGTTCCCGGGATAGAAGACGCCCGCCTTCTTCAGCTTGAGCACGAAGTTGAGCGCTTCCTCGTACTCGTCGGTGTCCTGGAACCAGGTGAGCGAACCGTCCTTGTTCTGCCGCCACTTGTTGGGGGCGCCGAAACACTGACTCATCACGCTCGCCGTGTTGACGTAGATCGGCTCAAGTGCCCAGGTCTTCCCGCCGGTGACCTCCTTGCACTTGGCGAGGAACTCCTCCGGGCCACTCGCCTGGATCCCGTCCGCCTTCTCCCAGACCTCGGGATTGCCCGCGTAGACCTGGCCGAACGCGGGGTACGGCACCGGCGCGCCCCAGATCTTGCCGTTGACCACCGCCGTCTTCCAGTGCGCCGGTGTCATCGCGGCGAGGTTCGGATAGTCCTTCACCGCGTCGCCCGACACGTACTCCGTGATGTCCGCGCACTTGGCTTCGAGGAGTTCGGCGATGTGCTGGATGCCTTGGTTGGGGGGAATCCACAGGAGGTCGGGCAGCTCGCCACCGGCGATCGTGGAGGAGAACTTCTCCTCGTAGCCGGGGTCGGTGCCCAGGATCGCGGTGAGCTCGACGCCGAGCTCCTTGTCGACCTTCTTCCAGTGCGCGTTGGAGTCCCTGGGCAGCGGCGGCTGCGTCCAGATCTCGGTCAGCACCGTGATCTTCGATCCGTCGCCGGGGGTCTTCGGGACGCTGCGCACCAAGTCCTTCGGATACGAGAGGAACCCCGCCGAGAGGCCCTTGACGTTCGGCGGCAGATCGGGCTTGACCTTGCTGAAAGGAACGTACGAAGGCAGCTTCACCTTCGACGATGCCGCCTCACCCGTCTTCTTCGCGCCCGAGCCGCAGCCCGTGAGCGAAGTGGCGGCAGCGCCCGCCGCGACGGCCGTGGAGAGACTGAGGAAGGTGCGTCGGGACATGCCTGTCATGGGAATCTCCGCAAAAGGTGTCAGGGGGTGTCAGGGGTCGTCGTCGGGGGGCGGTTCAGCCCTTGATGGCGCCGGTGAGCACGCCCTTGGTGAAGTACTTCTGCAGGAACGGGAAGAGCAGCAGGATCGGGATGAGCGCGATCATGACGACGGCCATGGAGATCGACTGCTGGGGCGGCATGTGGCTGACGCCGAGCTGGTCGCCCGAGATGGACTTGCCCTGGACCACGTAGGTGCGCAGGACCAGTTGGATGGGCCACTTGCCCGAGTCGTTGAGGTAGAGCATCGCGTTGAAGAAGGCGTTCCAGTACGTCACCGCGTAGAAGAGGCCGACGACGGCGACGACGCCCTTGGAGAGGGGCAGCACGATGCGGGTCAGGATCCGCCAGTCGCCCGCGCCGTCGATCCGCGCCGCCTGGTACAGCTCCTCGGGGATGTTCATGAAGAATGCCCGCAGGACGACGAGGTTGAAGGCGTTGATCATGACGGACAGGATCAACGACCAGTAGGAGTCGAGGAGTCCGAGCTCCTTGACCACCACGTACATCGGCACCATGCCCGGCACGAAGAGCAGTGTGAAGAGCACCATCAGGAGGATCGGCTTGCTGCCGGGGACGCCGCGCTTGCTGAGGCCGTACGCGAGGGCGATCGTCGTCAGGAGCGAGAGTGCCGTGCCGACGAGCGTGATCAGGACGCTGACGACGACGGCACGGGAGACGATGCCTCCGGAGAGGATCGTCCGGTACGCCTCCAGGGTCGGGTCCGTGGGGAAGAGGACGAAGCCGCCCGCATCGGTGATCTCCTTGCGGGAGGCGAGGCTGGTGGAGAGCACCGTGACGAAGGGCAGGATCATCACGGCGCAGATGACCGTGATGACGACGGCCTTGGCGGTCGAGCCGATCTTCGTGGGCGGCTCTTCCCAGGCGGGCCGCTCCTCGCGGGTACGCGGGGTGCGCTGGGTACGCAGGGGGAATCCGAAGCTGCTCATTTGCTGTACACCCCGTGCTCTCCGAAGGCGTGGGCGACCTTGTTGGCGCCGTAGATCATCAAGGCCCCGATGACGCCCTTGACCAGGCCCGCGGCGGCGCCGACGCCCCAGTCGCCGTAGACGACGCCGTGGTAGTAGATGTACGTGTCGAGGACTTCCGACGCGCGGGCGCCGACCGCGTCGCGCTGGAGCAGGAACTGCTCGAAGCCGACGGAGAGGACGTCGCCGAGGCGGAGCACGAGCAGCATGATCGTGACGCCGCGCACGGCGGGCAGCGTGACGTGCCACATGCGGCGCCAGCGTCCCGCTCCGTCGACGGCCGCCGACTCGTACAGGCTCTGGTCGACGCTCGCGAGCGCCGCCAGGTAAATGATCATGCCCCAGCCGATGTCCTTCCAGATCACCTGTCCGGTGATGAGGAGGGAGAAGGTGTCGGGGTCGGTCATTACGTCCAGGGCGGACATGCCGTGGTCGCGCAGGTAGTTGCTGAAGAGACCCGCACCGCCGAGGACCTGCTGGAAGAGCGCGACGACCAGGACCCAGGAGATGAAGTGCGGCAGATAGACGACGCTCTGCACGAACTTCTTGATGCGCGGGCTGACCAGGCTGTTGATAAGGAGGGCGAGGGCAAGAGGTGCAGGGAAGAAGAAGATCAGCTGGAGCGCGGCGAACGCCAGGGTGTTGCGGACCGCCTCCCAGAACGCCGGGTCGGCGAAGAGCTCCTGGAAGTTGGCGAGGCCCACCAGGGGGCTGTCCTTGAAGCCGATGAAGGGCTGGTAGTCCTGGAAGGCGATGACGTTGCCGAGCATCGGGACGTAGAAGAAGAACAGGAAGAAGAGCAGGCCAGGGGCCATGAGGGCGAGCATCACCCAGTTGTTCCGCAGTCGAACGCGGAGCGGTACGCGGCGGTGGCGCGGCGGGCCCGGGGACTTCGGATCCGATTTCGGATCCGACCCGGGTGGTGGCGGCGACGCGGCACGTGGCCTGCGTTGCGTTGCTGGGGATGTCACACGTACTCCCTGGCCTGGCGGCACGACGGAACAGAAAATGGCAGCCGACAGCCGGGACGGCCGTCGGGAGTCGGCCAATTAAGAAGCCAACTTGCCGAAAGAGAGCCACATCATCGAAGCGTGGCTCCCGCCCGTCAACCACCTTCCGGTCCTAGAGAGTTGGACTTTTCTGCGCGGCGTGATCGATGTGTTCCAGTGCGAGACGAGCTGCCCCGATTGCGGTGGATTCCTCGCCGAGTGCGGAGATTTGGACCGTCGGCCGGTAGGGGCAGAGCGCGCCGAGCCGGGCCGCAAAGGGCTCGCTGAGCAGGGCGCCCGCACGCGAGATCCCGCCGCCGAGCACCACGGACTGCGGGTCGAGTACGGCGACGTGGCGGGCCAGACTGTCGGCGAGCGCCTCGGCGAAAGCGCGCAGGGTGTACTCGGCCCCGCCGTCGCCCGCCGCCGCGGCGGTCACCACCGCGCGGGCCGCGTTCTCGCGGGTCGGCCTGTCCGCGCCCTGGTGCCCCGCGAACCAGTCGAGAAGCCGCTGGTAGCACCGCTCCCAGCCGTCGCCCGCGACCATCTCCCCCGCCGCTCCACGGTGTCCGCGGTGCAGCTCGCCCCGGAGCCAGAGACCGATGCCGAGCCGGTTGCCGACGTACAGGTACACGCAGTCGTCCGCGCCCACCGACACTCCCCCGGTGCACTCGGCGAGGGTCGCGAGCTGGATGTCGTTGCCCACGACGACGGGACCGTGGGCCGGGTCGGCGAGTTCGCGGGTGAGGTCCAGGCCCGTCCACTGGGGCAGCGAGTCGCTCTCCACCACCCGGCCCGCGGCGTCCACCATGCCGCTGGTGCCGACGCCGGTCGCCAGCGGGCGCACATCCGCCGCGGCGGGCTGGGCCAGGCAGCCCGCGATCGCCCGGCGGACGGCGTCGAGGCGCTGCTCGGCAGGGAGTTCGGGCGTGACGGCGACCCGCTGAGTGGCCACCGTGCGGCCGAGCAGGTCGGCGGCGTGCACGAGGATCTTGTGCGCGCCGATGTCCACGCCGAGTACGTGGGCCGCCTCGGCCCGGAACCGGAATCGGCGGGCGGGCCTGCCCACGCTTCCGCTGCCCGGCGTCAGCTCCACCAGGCGGCCCTCGCGCAAGAGCTGGGCCGTGAGGTCCTGGGCCGTGGGGCGCGAAACGCCGATGAGGCCGGCGAGTTCGGGCACGGTGATCTCGTCCCGCTCGCGCAGCACGCGCAGGGCGGCCGCCGCGTTGAGGCGGCGCAGCAGTGACGGGTCCCCGCTCGTGGCACTCGTGGGCCGATTCAAGGCGTCCCCCTTGACAGCGTGATCGGTTGATCTCCAGGGTGACCCGGAGCGATTGAGAAACTTACCTAATAAATAGCGCCCTTGGGGGAGCACAGATGGGTGAGACTGGTCATCCGGAGCTGGCATGCGGGATCGGCTCCTGGGACAGCGACGTCTACGGTAACCACCGGCTTCTCGTACGTGCCGACACCGCCGACATCCGAGACACCACGGCCCCGGCTGTCGCGGCCGAACTGCCGTGGCGGCGCCAGGATCGGGACCCTGCGGCGGTGGACGTGATCGTGATCGGCCCTTCCGGGGAACGCGTGCGCAACACCGTGGCCGTGGAGGTCACCGACGAGGCGGGGCGCATCGCCTTCGAGCCGGTGGACGGCCCCGGCACCTACGCCGTGCACTACCTCCCGTACGCGCACACGGGCAAGCCCTACTATCCGCAGGCCGCCTACCGGCCCCCGACACAGACGGCGGATCCCGGCTGGGTGCACCGCTGCGGCCTGCACCACGCGGGCGGCTGGGAGAAGCTGCCGCGCGCCGAGGCCTTCGGCTACGAGGCGGCGAGCGCGGTCGACTCCTTCGCGCCGCTCGGCTTCGCGGCGACAGAGGATGAGCGCACACGGCTTCAACACGCCTACGCGGGCGAGCAGTTCCTCTTGTTCGGCGAGGGCCGCGCCCACCCCCTCGGCCGCTATGAACGACTGCCCGCACGCTGGGCGCTGACCACCCCCTTCGCACCGCTGGACGTCACGGCGGACCGCGGGGAGTTCTCCGCGGTGCAGGTCGGGGTGTACGCGCTCCAGGAGCTGACGGACGTACGAGCCGAGGCCCGCGGGCTTCCTTTCTCCGTACGGTGCCTGAGCCTGGGCGGCGTCGACGCGCGCGGGCAGGCCTTCGAGCGGCGCGTCGCCATCGGCGCGGGGCGTGCGGGGGCTCTGTGGTTCGGCGTGGAGGTTCCCGAGGACGCTCAACCCGGCCTGTACGAAGGGGAGATCGCCATCGGCACGCCCGGCACCCCGGAGCGCGTGCTGCCGCTGCGCCTCACCGTCGGCCAGGACGCCGTCGCCGACGGCGGTGCCGGTGAGCCGTGGCGGCTCGCGCGGCTCGGGTGGCTGGACTCGGCGCTCGCGCAGGACGACGATCCTGTGGCGCCGTTCACGCCGGTCGAGGCCGCGGCGGAGGCCGACGGACTGCGCCTGACGATCCTCGGGCGCACGGTCGAGCTCGGCCCGGGCGCACTCCCCCGGCGGCTCGTCTCCACCTTCACGCCGACCGTCACCCGTGTCGACGGGCCGCCCCGCGACCTGCTCGCCGCGCCCGTCACTCTGGACCTCGGCCGCCCCCTTGAACATGGACCGCTCAGCATGGACCGGCCGGGCCCGGCGCGGGTGCGCTGGTCGGCGCGGGCCGCGGGCCAGGACGTACTCCTGCGCACCGAGGGCGAGTTGGAGGCCGACGGCTTCCTCGTGGTGCGCGCCACGGTCGAGGCGACCGCCGACACCCAACTCGACGTGACGCTGGACGTGCCGGTCCGCGAGGAGGTCGCGCGGTACGCCATGGGGCTCGGCCTGACGGGTCGGGCGTGCCCGGCGACGTACGACTGGAGCTGGGACACACCCACCCGCAACCAGGACGCGTTCTGGCTCGGCGACCCGGCGGCGGGGCTCCAGCTCAGCCTGCGTGACGAGCACTACGCGCGGCCGCTCAACACCAACTACTACCGCGAGAAGCCCCTCTGCACACCGCGCTCCTGGGCGGGCGACGGAGCGGGCGGGGTGCGGCTGCGGACGAGCGAGGGGGTGCGCCGCCTCTCCGCGTTCAGCGGGCCGCTCGCGCTGCGTGCGGGCGAGAGCCGGTGCTTCGAGTTCCGGCTGCTCCTGACCCCGTTCAAGCCCATCGAACCGGGGCGGCAGCTCTCCGAGCGCTACTTCCACGCGTACGCGTCACCCGCGGAGATCGCCGAGTACGGCGCGAACGTCGCCAATCTGCACCACGCGACGCCGCCCAACCCGTACATCAACGACCCGCTTCTCGGCGCGGACGCCCTGCACTCCTACACCGATGAGGCGCACCGGCTCGGGATCCAGGTGAAGGTGTACGACACCGTGCGGGAACTGACGCGCCACACACCGGAGTTGCCGATGCTCGCATCCCTGGGCGACGAGATCTTCGCGCCGGGGCCCGGGGGCGGGCACGCGTGGCTGCGGGAGCATCTGGGCGATGACTACGTGCCCGGGTGGGTGGCGCCCGATGTCGGGGACGTCGCGGTCGTCACGTCCGGTGACTCGCGGTGGCACAACTCCTATGTGAGCGGAATCGAGAGGCTGCGGCGGGTGGTCGGGGTGGACGGGCTCTATCTCGACGACGTGGCGT
Source organism: Streptomyces sp. NPDC056486 (assembly GCF_042795295.1). Lineage (NCBI taxonomy): Bacteria > Bacillati > Actinomycetota > Actinomycetes > Kitasatosporales > Streptomycetaceae > Streptomyces > Streptomyces sp. NPDC056486. The sequence continues at coordinate 54,234 of NZ_JBHTSF010000026.1, read as the reverse complement.
ACGACCGGACGACGATGAAGCGGGTCCGCAAGGTCCTGTCCGCTTCCGGTGAGGCGCCGCCACTGGTCGATCTGCACTCCTGCAACCAGTTCCGCGAGCCGGACGGGTTCGCCTCAAGCGCCAATCTGTACGCGGAGCTGCTGCCGTACGTCGATCGGCTCTGGCTGGGAGAGCTCTTCGACTACGACGGTTCTGACGGTGCGGACGGCTCCGCCGGGGGTGATCCCGCGTACTGGCTCGTCGAGATCTCGGGCATTCCCTTCGGTCTGATGGGCGAGATGCTGGAGGGTGGCGGGAATCCCTGGCGCGGGCTCGTCTTCGGGATGACGGCGCGGGCACCCATGACGGATGTACGGCCCTTGTGGCGGGCTTTCGACCAACTCCGACTGCCTGAGGCGGAGATGACGGGGTGGTGGGCCACCGGCTCATCGCCGGTGCGGACCGGGCGGGACGATGTCCTTGCCACCACGTGGGAGGGGCCCGGAGGAACCGTGACGTCCCTTGCCTCCTGGGCCGGGGAGCCGGTGGACGTCGTCCTCGCCACGGCCGCGGGGCCCGTCGCCGCCCACGCTCCCGCGATCGAGGGCTTCCAGCCGGAGCGGAAGTTCGCCGCGGGCGAGGCGCTACGGGTGGAGCCCGGGCGAGGGTGGTTGGTGCGGATCGGGTGAGCTTCGCCCTCGTGGTCAGCTCGTCGGGGCGGCCCGGTCGGTCCGGTCGGTCCGGTCGGTCCGGTCGGTCCGGTCAGCCCGGTCGCTCCCGGGCCGACGGGCCTCGTTCACCTCGCGTTTGAGCGCCCAGGCGTCCGCCACGGGACCGATGTGGCCGAGCTTTTCGGGGTTGAGCACCGAGCGGATCGTCTGGATCTGTCCGTCGAGGATCTCGAGGACCAAGGTGCTGACGACCTTGCCGTCCCGGTCGCGGAAGACCGCGCCCGGCTGGCCGTTGATCCGACGCGGCTCCACCACGACACCGACCTGCACGAACTGCGGGGCGAACGCAGCGAACACGCGGGCCACGTTCGCGGGGCCGACAATGTGCCTGGCGAGCTGCGGGGCCTTGCCGCCGCCGTCGCCGACCATGGCGACGTCGGCCGCGAGGAGTTCTTGCAGCCCCTCGATGTCCCCCTCCCTGAAGGCGTCGAAGAACCGCTCGGCGAGTACCTCCCGCTCCTTGCGGTCGGCCTCGAACCGGGGCCGGCCCGTGTCCATGTGGCGCCGCGCCCGTACGGCGAGCTGGCGGCACGCCGCCTCCGAACGCTCCACCGACGACGCGATCTCCGGGAAGCCGAAACCGAACACCTCCCGCAGCACGAAGACCGCGCGCTCGAGCGGGGTCAGCCGCTCGAGCAGCACCAGTGCCGCCATCGACAGCGAATCGGCCAGCTCCGCCGAACGCGCCGGATCCTCGTAGGGATCGGTGAGGAGCGGCTCGGGGAACCACGGCCCGAGGTACGCCTCCCGGCGGACGCGGGCCGACCGCAGCACGTCGATCGAGACCCGGGTGACCACGGCCGACAGGAAAGACTTGGCCGACCGGGGCTCCACCGGTGAGGCCGCCCAACGCAGCCAGGCTTCCTGGACCGCGTCCTCCGCCTCGCTGACGCTGCCGAGGATCCGGTAGGCGATCGCGAACAGGAGAGGCCGAAGCTCCTCGAACTCCTCGGTCCGGCCGGCCGCAACCGGTTGGTCGTCGGCAGTGTCGACCGCGTCGACACGGTTGGGCACACCCCTCGCTTTTTGCTCCACGGCCAGGACGGTAGCGCTCGCCGCGTCGCCGAGGTGCGCCCAGGGGGGTCTTTCGGGCCGTGCCCCGGCTACTTGCCCATCACCAGGCCGTCCTTCCCCGCGCCCCGGCTCAGGACGACGCGGCGGATCCGGTCCCGGATGTCGGCGACGTCCGCGCCGCGGGCCAGTGCCGCGTTCAGGTTGGTCGCGCGCCCCGTCTCCGTGTTGAACCACTGGGGGATGAACTCGGCCTTCTTGACCTTCCAGCGTCCGCCGGGGGCAGCGGGCGGGGCGAACGTGAAGCGGCCGAGGGTTCCCTGGTTGCCCCGCGGGTCGTTCTCACCTTCGTCATTGATCATCTCGCCAGCGATCTGGTCGCCCATGCCGTAGATGACCCAGGTCTTGTTGACCTTGTCGTACGCCTGAGGGACGTGCGCGTGGGTACCCAGGATCAGGTCGATGTCGGGTCGGCCCCGGGTGCGGGACGCCGTGAGCTGCTTGCCGAGCCTGAGCTGGCGGCGGTCCGGGCTGTCCTGCCACTCCGTGCCCCAGTGGACCGAGACCACGACCACGTCCGCTCCCGCCTTCCGGGCGGCGCGCGCGTCCCTGATGATCCGGTCGCGCTCCATGAGGTTGACCGTCCAGGGCTTGCCCTTGGGCAGCGGATATCCGTTCGTGCCGTACGTGTACGCGAGCTGCGCCACCTTCGCGCCGCCCGCCCGCAGCCAGGCGGGGGATCTGCCCTCGTCGGCCGTGCGGCCCGACCCCGCGTGCTTGACGCCTGCCTTGTCGAGCGCGCCGAGTGTCCGGCGCACCCCCGCGGCGCCGTCGTCGAGCGTGTGGTTGGAGGCGGTGGAGCAGGCGTCGTAGCCGGTGACCTTCAGGGCGTGGGCGATCTGGGGCGGGGACTTGAAGCTGGGGTATCCGGTGTAGTCGCCGTTCGCGCCGTAGACCGTCTCCATGTGACAGATCGCCAGATCGGCTTTGGACACGACGGGTTTGACGCCCTTGAGCATCGGCACGAAGTCGTGGCCGTCGCCTCCCGCGTCGGCGTTGGCCCTGCGGATGATCGAGGAGTGCGGGAGCACGTCCCCGGAGGCGACGAGCGTGAAGGCGCGCGGGGCGCCCTGACCACCGCCGGCCGCCGACGGCGCGGGAGGCGGAACATCCCGGCCGTCCCTCCTGGCGCCGCCCGGAGGCTTTTCGCTCTGTCTCTCCGGATTTCTCTCCCGCGCGGGCTTTTCATTCGCCGTACAGGCGGCGGTCGCGGCGAGAGTGGCTCCGATCATTACCGCTGCCAGAACAACTGTTCCCTGCGGTGTGCGCTGCGTCATCGACCAGTCTCCGTGAATGGGGAATATTCGGCGAAATGAATCCACATTCGGACACAAGGTCGAGTCAAGTAGCAATGCCGTCATAGTCCCTGAAACAGAGTCATATCGTCGGGCCATGTGACACGAAGAACAGAGGGCCCCTCACCTGCGACGAAACCGAGGGCTAGGTCAAGCCTTCGCAAAGCGCCTTGCTCAGAGCCCCCTTGGGGTAATCGGCTGTCCTCATCCGTGTTCCGGATTGGGGTGCCAGAGGCCGGCGACGCGCACGGATCGGAGGAAGGCGAGACGGGATGCTGCACGAGAGCCGGGGAAACACGGAGGGCCCGAGCGGTGGTGAACTGGCCGTGCCGATGGCGTGGCTGTACGCCGAGTACATCGCGGACGAATTACTGCGCACCGGCGATTTGATGCCGCCGGCATCTTTCGAATACCGAGCAGGGCGTGACGCTCTGGCCCTGACTATTTTCCTCTCCGACTTGAAAAACGAACTGTCGGGCATCCGCGTGGTCTCCCAGCTGGAGACCTGGCTGTCCCTGACGGCGTACGACCAGCCGTGGCAGGACTGGGTCGGTGAGCGGATGGCCGTGCTGTGGGCGGACGCGATCACCTCCGGCGAACCGGCGCCCGACCTCGAACTCGCCGACCTGGCGTGGCGGTGGCTGGAGGAGACGGAGCTGCTCGCACCCGATCTGGACTCGGTGCCGGGCGGCGGACCAGGCAGCGAGGACGACGGGCCCAAGGTATGGACGGCGGCATGGCGCCTGGGGCTGCCGCTCGGGCACCTGGCGATCCATCTGTTCTGATACCACGCACGAGTGTTCGCGTCCCGCGCCTTGAGTGATTCGACGGTCCACTGCGTACGGGAGGGCAGCAAGCACCCCCTGCCCAACTCGTCACGCAAGGAACGCCATGAGGTCCCTGGAGCGGCATCGCGACGCCGGCGCCTACGCGCTCGGTGTCCTCGACGCGGCGGACACCTTCCGCTTCGACGATCACCTCATGGACTGCCCCACGTGTCAGGCCCTGGTGGAAGAACTCAGCCCAGCAGCACAGCAGTTGGCCGCCTACGACCGCCTCACCCCGCCCCACGTCGAACCACTGGCCGCGCCGGGCCCCGGCCTCGTCGACCGGCTGCTCACCGAGGCCGGAAGGCTGCGCAGGGCCGGGCGCAGACGGTGGCTGTGCGCGGTCGCGGCGAGCATCGTGCTGGCGCTCGCGGCCCCCGCCACGGCGGTCCTGAGGGCCGGTGGTCCTGGCCCGGAGCAGATCACGGCCCGCGACGGCCGGACCGGCGTCTCGGCGACCCTCACCGCGCGGGGCCGCGACTGGGGCACGGACATCGGGCTCCGTATCCGCGACCCGTACGGCGCCCGTGTCTGCGAGCTCGTCGCTGTCGGCGCCGACGGCTCCGAGCAGACGGTGACGACATGGAAGGCGCCCGCCGCCGACTCCGCGGGCGCGCACTCGGCCGGTCTGTCGACACGAGGCGGCGCGGCCATGCCCCGCGAGGACATCGCCCGCTACGAGGTGCGCTCGACGGACGGCAAGCACCTGCTGACCTTGCGTCGCCACTGAACTCGCTCCCGTAAATGCCTACTTCAGCAACCGCGACATTCTCCGGTCCGCCAAAAGCTTCCCGCCCGTCTGGCACGTGGGGCAGTACTGCAGCGAGGAGTCGCTGAAGGAGACCTCGCGGATGGTGTCGCCGCACACGAAGCACGTTTCGCCGGCGCGGCCGTGGACCCGCAGGCCGCTCTTCTTCTCCGCTTTGAGGCGGCCCGCCGCGACTCCTTGCGAGCGCTCCACCGCCTCGGCCAGCGTGGCCCGCAGCGCCACATACAGCCCATGGACTTCCTCCTTCGTGAGGCTGGACGTGAGCTTGAACGGGGACATACGGGCCGCGTGCAGGATCTCGTCGCTGTACGCGTTCCCGACGCCCGGGATCAGGGTCTGGTCCCTCAACGCGCCCTTGATCTGGCGGCGTTCACCCTCCAGAAGCCCGGCGAAGCGGTCCTCGTCGAAGTCCGGCGTCAAAGGGTCGGGGCCGAGGCGGGCGATGCCCGGGATCTCTGACGGGGCGTCGGTCACGTACACCGCGAGGCGCTTCTGTGTGCCCGCCTCCGTCAGGTCGAAGCCCTCACCCGTCTCCAGGGCGACGCGCAGCGCGAGGGGGCCCTTGCCGGGGCGTGGCGGGCCGTCGGGGAGGCGGTCCTTCCAGTGCAGCCAGCCCGCGCGGGCGAGGTGGGTCACCAGATGCAGGCCGTCCGCGTCGAGGTCGAGGAACTTGCCGTGGCGCGCCACCGCCGTGACGGTGCGGCCTTCGAGGGCGGCGAGCGGTGGGTCGTACGTCTTCAGGACGCTGATCGCCACGGGCAGCACACGGACGATCTCGTGCCCGACGATGTGGTCGGTGAGGAAGGCGCGCAACGCCTCGACCTCGGGAAGTTCCGGCATCCGCTCACTCCTGACCCTGTTCTGACGTCTCCGTGCGCACGCCCGGCCCCTGGCTTTCGTCCTTCCCCCGGCTTTCGTCCTTCCCCCGGCTTTCCCGCGCGGGCACGATGAACTCGCACCACACGCACTTGCCGCTGCCTCGCGACTCGACGCCCCACACGTCCGCCAGCATGTCCACCAGAAGAAGACCCCGCCCCGACACCCCCGAATCCCCCGCCTCCCTGCGCCGCGGCAGTGCGCTCGACGAGTCCTCGACCTCGACGCGCAGGCGCCGGTCGGTGCCGCTGATGCCCCGCAAGGTCACGATCGCCGCGCCGTCCGTGTGCATCAGGGCGTTGGTGATCACCTCGTCCGCCACCAGCTCGATCTCGTCGGCGCGCTCCCCGGCGCCCCAGGCGCGTACCGCCGCGCGGATCATGTGCCGGGCCTCGGCGAGCGCCTCCGGATCCCCGGGGCCGACATGCTGCTGGAGGCGTCCGCCGGACCGGGGCGCGTCGATCATGCGACGGCGCAGGAGCAGCAGCGCCGCGTCGTCATCGCCGCCCCGCTCGTCGACGATCGAGCAGAGCCGGTCGGCGAGCTCCTGGAGGTCACGCGGCCCCGTGCGGGTGAGCTCGCCCAGAGCCCGCATCCCGTCTCCGAGGTCGACGCCCGGCTCCTCGATGAGGCCGTCGGTGAAGAGCAGCAGGGTCTGGCCCTCGTCGAGCTCGAAGGTGGTGACCGGGTAGTCGAGGCTGCCGAACTCGGCCGAGAGGCCCAGCGGGAGACCGCCCTCGACCGGCACCCTGCGGCAGTTCCCGTCGGCCTGCCGCACGAGCGGATCGATGTGTCCTGCCCGCACCAGCTGGACGACCCCCGTCGTCAGGTCGGCCTCCGCGTAGAGGCAGGTGGCGAAGCGATCGGTGTCCAGCTCGTGCAGGAACCCGGAGGCGCGGGCCATGACGGTGGCGGGCGTGTGGCCCTCGGCCGCGTAGGCACGCAGCACGATGCGCAGCTGGCCCATGACGGCCGCCGCGTGCGTGTCATGGCCCTGTACGTCTCCGATGACCGCACCGACACGTCCGCCGGGCAGCGGGATCACGTCGTACCAGTCGCCGCCGATGTCCCTGCCGAGCGCCGCCGAACGGTAGCGGACCGCGATGTCGGCGCCGGGCACGCCGGGGATGGTGCGCGGCAGCATCGCCTGCTGGAGGCCCTGGGCGAGGTCCTTCTCCTGCTCGTAGAACATGGCGCGCTGGAGGCTCTGCGCGATGCCGCTGCTCAGCGCGACCAGGACGTCGCGCTCCTCCTCGGTGAAGCCGGTCTTGTCCTGGTAGAGCAGGCCGAGCACGCCGATCGGCCTGGCCTGCGCGATCAGCGGCAGGTACGCGGCCGATCTGATGCCCAGCTTGTCGATGTGCGGCCACAGGTCCGGGTACGAGGCCGCGAACTCCGCGTCCGTCTCGATGAAGCGCGGCGAGAGCGTGCGCACGGCGTCGCTCATCGGATACCGCTCGTCGATCCGCGTGAACTTGGTGCCGGGCACGAAGCTGCCCACGGGTCCCTCGGCGACAAGGCGGATCCGCCCGGCCTCGACCAGACCCATGACCAGATTCGATGCCCCCAGGTGCGCCAGGCCGTGGGTGTCCTTGAGTACGTCGATGACGTCCCGGACGGTACGGGCGTGTGCGAGGGCCGCCGTGGTGCCCTGCACGATGCTCGTGCGGCGGCGCCGGTCCTCCTCCTCGTCGGCACGCTGATGCCGGGCCGTGCTGTCGCCCAGTTCCTGCGTGGCGTCGCGGACGACGCCCACGATGCGGTACGGACGGCCTGTCCCGTCACGGTGGATGAACCCCTGGGTATGGGTCCAGCGCAGGCCGCCTTCGCGCAGCCGTACGCGGAAGTAGACGCCGTAGGTCTCGCTGCCGTCCTTCAGCGCGTGCGAGACGAGGGCGTCCAGGCGGTGCGACTCGGCCGTGGAGACCCGGACGGCGAGGGTTTCCGGGCGGCCGTCGAACTCGTCGGCCCGCATGTCGAAGACGTCCAGTGCCGAGGCGTCGAAGTGCAGCAGGCGGCTGTCGAGGTCCCAGTCGAAGCAGCCTGTGCGGTTGAACGCCAGGATCGACCGTGGATCCGCTGGCCAGTCGTCCGGCAGTGACGTGGGCGTCATGACACTTCCTGATTCTTCGCCGTCGGGCCCGAGCCCGCACGCCGGGCGCGTCAGTGCAGGTCGTCGGGGACTGCGGCGAACGGGTGACGGGCGAGGGGCGCCCGGCCGGTTTGGGCGCAAGATGGCCCTGTGGAGTGGTTCACCGCAGATCAGTACTGGCTCAGCCGCCTCGTCTTCCAGCGGACGCTCGCCGCGGTCTATCTCGTCGCGTTCCTGGGCGCGGTGCTGCAGTTCCGTGCGCTGATCGGGGAGCGCGGCATGCTGCCGGTGCCGCGTTACGTCGAGCGCGTGCCGTTCCGTAAGGCGCCGAGCCTCTTCCAGCTCCGCTACTCGGACCGCTTCTTCGCCCTCGTCGCGTGGACGGGCTGCGCTTGCGCGCTTGCGCTGCTCGCGGGCGCCGACGGGCTCCTCCCGCTGTGGGGCGGCATGCTGCTCTGGCTCGTGCCGTGGGCCCTGTATCTCTCGATCGTGAACGTCGGACAGAGCTGGTACGGCTTCGGCTGGGAGTCGCTGCTCCTGGAGGTGGGCTTCCTCGCCGTCTTCCTCGGCAACGACGAGACGGCGCCGCCGGTGCTCGTCCTCTTCCTGATGCGCTGGGTCCTGTTCCGCGTCGAATTCGGGGCCGGGCTGATCAAGATGCGCGGCGACGCGTGCTGGCGGAAGCTCACCTGCCTGGACTTCCACCACGAGACACAGCCGATGCCGGGCCCGCTGAGCTGGTTCTTCCACCACCTGCCGAAGCCCGCCCACCGGGTGGAGGTCGCGGCGAACCACTTCACCCAACTCGTCGTGCCCGTCCTCCTGTTCACGCCCCAACCGATCGCGACGGCCGCGGCCTGCCTGATGATCGTCACCCAGCTGTGGCTGGTCCTTTCGGGGAACTTCGCCTGGCTGAACTGGATGACGATCGTGCTCGCCGTGTCCGTCGTGGACTTCGGGGACGCGGGAACGCCGTCCACGTCCCCCGCTCCCCCGCTCTGGTACGAGGCGGTGGTCATCGCGGTGACCGTCCTGCTCCTGGTCCTCAGCTACCGGCCCACGCGCAATCTGTTCTCACGTCGGCAGATCATGAACTACTCCTTCGACCCGCTCCATCTCGTCAACGCGTACGGCGCGTTCGGCAGTGTCAGCCGTGTCCGCCAGGAGGTGGTCATCGAGGGCACGTCGGATACGGCACCCCGTCAGGACTCCGAGTGGCGTGAGTACGAGTTCAAGGGAAAACCGGGTGATGTGCACCGGTGGCCCCGGCAGTTCGCGCCGTACCATCTGCGGCTCGACTGGATGATGTGGTTCGCCGCGCTCTCCCCCGCGTACGCGAGGCCGTGGTTCGGCCCGCTGGTGGAGCGGCTCCTCGACGGCGACCGGGATACCCTGCGGCTGCTGCGCCACGCCCCGTTCCCGCCGGAGGCGCCTCCCGCGTACATCCGCGCCCGCCTGTACCGCTACCGCTACACGACGTGGCGTGAGCTTCGTGAGACGGGCGCCTGCTGGGAGCGGACGTACGTGCGGGAGTTCCTGCCGCCGACGCGGGTCGACGCGCCTCGCTGACTCAGAGGCGGTAGACGCGGGTCGCGGTCCCGGCGAAGAGGGCGGCACGTTCGCTGTCGCTCAGCGAGTCGGTCAACTGCCGTGCCACGTCGATGACTTCGGCGTACGTGGCGGCCAGGGTACAGACGGGCCAGTCCGAGCCGAACATCAGCCGGTCAGGGCCGAAGGCGTCCAGGACGGTGTCCGCGTACGGGCGCAGGTCGTCGACCGTCCAGGTCTTGGCGTCCGCCTCGGTCACCAGGCCGGAGAGCTTGCAGACGGTGTTGGGGAGGGCGGCGAGCGAGCGGACGGCGGCGGCCCAGGGCTCGATGGCGCCGGACGCGATGGGCGGTTTGCCCAAGTGGTCCAGGACGAAGGTGAGTTCGGGGTGCTCCTGAGCAGCTTTTACGCAGGCGGGGAGCTGGTGAGGCAGGACGACGAGGTCGTAGGCGAGACCCGCCGAGCCGACCGCGGCCAGGCCACGGCGCACGTCGGGCCGTAGCAGCCACTGCGGGTCGGACTCGCCCTGGACCTGGTGCCGGATGCCCACCAGATACTGCCTGCCCGGGAGTTGACACAGCTCCGCGAGCGCGTCGGCGACGTCGGGGCGCGTGAGGTCGGTCCACCCCACGACGCCCGCCACCAGGTCGCTGTCCGCCGCCGCGATGGCCAGCAGCTCGGGGGTCTCATCGGCGACGGTGACCGTCTGGACGAGGACGGTCGCTGCGACACCGGCCGCGCGGGCCTCGGGCAGGAGGTCCGCGAGGGAGAAGTCCCTGCGGATCGGGGCGAGCGCGTCGCCGGTGATCCATTCCTGGTCGCGTACGGAGAGGTCCCACACATGGTGGTGGGCGTCGATCCGCCACGGCACGTCACTCATCACAGCTCCCATACGACGGGCAGCCCCGCCTCCGCGCCGTCGGACGAGTAGTCGTGCACGACGTCGAGCAGCTCGGCCATGCGCGCCTGCCAGGCGATGTTGACCGGCAGCTTGTCCAGCTCGGCGAGCATACGGGTGTAGTCCTCGCACTCCAGGACGTGGAAGAGGTCGGTGCCGCTGCGCCAGATCGTCCAGGAGGTGGCGCCCGCCGCGCGGATGGCGGCGACGAGCTCGGCAGGCACCTCGCGGTGCGCGGCGTCGTACTCGGCGAGGCGGTCGGCGCGGGCCTTGGTGTGCAGGGCGATTCTCACGAGGGGTCCTCTCCGGGGGCGGGGACGGGGACGTCGGCGGGCAGCAGCCCTTCGGCGCGGGCTTCCTTCCAGAAGTCGGCGGGGACAGCGGCCGTGAACTGCGCTGCCGCGCCCTGGACTTCGTACGGCGAGCGGGCGCCGACGAGGACGGTGGCCACCGCCGGGTGGGCCAGGGGGAAGGCCAGGGCCGCCGCGCGCAACGTGGTGCCGTGCCGCTCCGCCATCGACTTCAGGTGGCGGGCGCGGTCCAGGAGTGCACGGGGTGCGGTCGCGTAGTCGTAGGTCGCACCGGGTCTGGGATCGGCGAGCAGACCCGAGTTGAAGACGCCGCCGATCACCACCGCCCTGCCGCGCTGCTGCGCCGCCGGGAGCAGTTCGGCCAGGGCGCTCTGGTCAAGGAGCGTGTAGCGGCCCGCGCACAGCACGGCGTCGACGTCCGTGTCACGGACGAAGCGGGTGAGCATCGCCGTCTGGTTCATGCCCGCGCCGATCGCGCCGACGACGCCTTCGGAGCGCAGCCGCTCCAGGGCCGGATATCCCTCCCGGAAGGCCTGTTCCGCGTGGTCGTCCGGGTCGTGGAGGTAGACGATGTCGACGCGGTCGAGGCCCAGGCGGGTCAGGCTCGTCTCCAGGGAGCGGCGGATGCCGTCCGCGCTGAAGTCCCAGACACGGCGGTGCGTCGCGGGTACGGCGAAGCCGTGGTCGAGGTCGTCGCCCACGGGCCCGGGAACCTCTTCGAGGAGGCGGCCCGCCTTGGTCGAGAGCGTGTACGTCTCCCGTGGGCGCGCCCGCAGCGCTGCGCCCAGCCTGCGTTCGGACAGGCCGATGCCGTAGTGCGGTGCCGTGTCGAAGTAGCGGATGCCCGCGTCCCATGCCGCGTCGAGCGCCGCTGCCGCCTCCTCGTCGGTGATCGGCGTGTAGAGGTTGCCGAGTCCTGCGGCGCCGAAGGACAGCTCGGTCACCTCGACGCCGCAGGGTCCCAGGGTGCGCCGGGCCATGCCGCTCACTGGCCCGCCGGGCGCAGCCGCAGGCCCTGCATTCCGCCGTCGACGGCGAGCGCCGTGCCGGTGGTGGCGCCGGAGAGGGGGCTCGCCAAGTAGGCGATGGCGCCCGCGACCTCGTCCGCGGACACGAGGCGCCCTGTCGGCTGGCGGGCGGCGAGCGCGGCACGCTCGGCCGCCGGGTCGGGCGCGGCATCCAGGAGACGGCCGACCCACGGGGTGTCCACGGTGCCGGGGTTGACGCAGTTGACGCGCACTCCCTCGCGTACGTGATCCGCGGCCATGGCGAGCGTGAGCGAGAGCACCGCGCCCTTCGACGCCGAGTACAGGGCACGCTGCGGAAGGCCCGCGGTGGCGGCGATCGAGCAGGTGTTGACGATCGCCGCGTGGGTGGAGACGCGCAGGTGCGGCAGGGCGGCGCGGGTGGTGCGCACGATCCCGAGGACGTTCACGTCGAGCACCTTGTGCCACTGGTCGTCGTCGTTGTCCTCGACGGTGCCCTGCGCGCCGATCCCCGCGTTGTTGATCAGTACGTCGAGTCCGCCGAGGCCGGCCACGGCGGCGGCGACGGCTTCGCGCACCGAGGCGTCGTTCGAGACGTCGGCGCGGTAGCCGGTGAGCGGCTTCTCCACGCCGTCCGGATCCAGGTCGAGCACCGCCACCTGGGCGCCGCGCGCGGCGAGCAGTTCGGCCGTGGCCCGCCCTATGCCGGAGGCTCCGCCGGTGACCAGGGCCTTGAGACCCTCGAAGTCCTGGGCGTCACTCATGCAGCTGCTCCTTTGCCGTGTGCGAGGTTGCCGTGTGCGGGGTTGCCGTGTGCGGGGTTGCCGTGTGCGAGATCGGCGGCCCAGAAGGCGCCGTCCGGATAGGTGAATTCGGCGAGCGACTCGGCCCGCATGGTGGCGGAGAAGCCCGGCGCGGTGGGCGCCATGTAGTGGCCCTCGCGCAGCACGACGGGGTCGATGAAGTGGTCGTGGAGGTGGTCGACGTACTCGATGACGCGGTTCTCGGTGGTTCCTGCGAGCGCCACGTAGTCGAACATCGACAGATGCTGGACGAGTTCGCACAGGCCCACGCCACCCGCGTGCGGGCAGACCGGGACGCCGAACTTCGCCGCAAGCAGCAGGATCGCCAGGTTCTCGTTGACGCCGCCCACGCGCGCCGCGTCGATCTGCAGGACGTCGATCGCGCCCGCCTGGAGGAGCTGCTTGAAGACGATGCGGTTCTGCACGTGCTCACCGGTGGCGACCTTGACCGGGGCGACCGCCTTGCGGATCGCCGCGTGGCCGAGGACGTCGTCGGGACTGGTGGGCTCCTCGACCCAGTACGGGTCGAACTCCGCGAGCGCGCGCGTCCACTCGACGGCCTCGTCGACGTTCCAGCGCTGGTTGGCGTCGATCGCCATCCGGATGCCGGGTCCGATCGCCTCGCGGGCGGTACGGCAGCGGCGTACGTCGTCCGCGAGGTCCGCACCGACCTTCAGCTTGATCTGGGTGAAGCCGTCCGCCACGGCCTGGCGGGCGAGGCGGGTCAGCTTCTCGTCGCTGTAGCCGAGCCAGCCGGGCGATGTCGTGTAGCCGGGGAAACCGCGCTTCCGCAGCAGGGCTTCCCGGTCGACGGCTCCGTGGCGGCCCAACTGGAGCATTTCCAGAGCCTCTTGAGGCGCTAGTGCGTCGGCGATGTAACGGAAGTCGATCTGGGAGACCAGCCACTGGGGCTCTGCGTCGGCCAGGAACCGCCACAGCGGCTTGCGCGCGCGTTTGGCCGCCAGGTCCCACAGCGCGTTGACCACGGCCCCGATGGCCATATGCATCACGCCCTTCTCGGGCCCGAGCCAGCGCAACTGGCTGTCCCCGATCAGGTCGCGATTCAACGTCCCCGGATCGGCGCAGAGTTCCTCGACGGACCGGCCGAGCACGTGGTGGCGCAGCGACTGGATCGCGGCGACCTGGACGTCGTTGCCGCGCCCGATGGTGAAGGTGAAGCCGTGCCCCTCCAGACCGTCGTCCGCGTCGGTGCGCAGGACCACATAGGCGGCGGAGTAGTCGGGGTCCGGGTTCATCGCGTCGGATCCGTCAAGATCCCGTGAGGTCGGGAACCGTACGTCGTAGGTGTCGACCGCGGTGATGCGGGCTGAGGTCGGGGACACGGGAGGCCTTTCCGGAAAGGAGCAAGGAGGCGGGGAACCCGGAGCGGGGTCAGTCCTGTGCGCGGCCGGTGGTGACGCGCGCGATCATCAGGGCGACCAGGATGATTCCGCCGTAGATGGCCTGGATCCAGAAGGAAGGCACCTGGGCGAGAGTGAGCAGGTTCTGTACGACCCCGAGCAGCAGGACGCCGGTGAGGGCGCCGAACATGGTGCCCTTGCCGCCGTCGAGGCTGATGCCGCCGATGACCGCGGCCGCGAACACGGTGAAGATCATGTTCTGGCCCTGGTTGGCGTTGATCGCGCCGACGTAGCCGGTCTGCATGAGTCCCCCGACGGCGGCGAGGACTCCGGCGACGACGAACACGCCGAGCATCACGCGCTCGACGCGGATACCGGCGGCGCGTGCCGCGTCCGGGTTGCCGCCGATCGCGTACAGGGCACGCCCCACGCGGTGGTACTTGAGGACGAAGCCCGCGATGCCGAAGGAGACGGCGGCCAGCCACACGGAGAGCGGGATGGTCAGGAACGTCGAGGTGGCGAGGGTGTAGAAGGCATCGGGCATGCCGAAGAGCGTCTTGCCCTCGGTCGCGCCGACGAGCAGTCCGCGCAACACGATCAGCATGGCGAGCGTGACGATGAAGGCGTTGAGCTTGAGCTTCACCACGAGGATGCCGTTGAAGGCTCCGATGACCGCGCCGACGACGAGGATCGCGAGCAGCGCCACCACGGCGGGCATCTCGGTGCCGAATCCGGCCTGTGCGGCGGGCAGTACGAGCAGCGCGCCGACGGCGGGCGCGATGCCGACGACCGATTCGAGGGACAGGTCGAACTTGCCGGTGATGAGGACGAGGGACTCGGCGAGCACGACCATCGCGAGGGCGGCGGATGCGCCGAGGATGGAGATGAGGTTGCGTTCGGTGAGGAACGAGTCGTTCACGAGCGTGCCGAGCAGCATCAGCAGCAACAGGGCCGGGACCAGGGCGAGTTCGCGTGCGCGGCGCAACAGCACGGAGCGTGCCTGGGCGCGGGCGTTCTCGGCTTTCGCGGGCAGGTCCGGTGCGGTCGAGGCCGACGGGGCCTTCGTGTCAGCCACGGTCATTCACTCCTTCTTGCACTCCTTCGATGTCTGTCGCGCGCTCGGCCTCTCCCACGCCCTCGATCGAGGCGATCAGGTCGTGGTCGTTGAAGCCCGCCGCATGCTCGGCGACGACCCGGCCGTGGAAGAGGACCAGGACGCGGTCGCAGCGCCGCAGGTCGTCGAGCTCATCGGAGACGACGAGGACGGCGGTGCCGTCCTCGCGGGCGTTGTCCATGCGGGCGAGCAGTGACTCCTTGGACTTCACGTCCACGCCCGCGGTGGGGTTGATGAGGACGAGAAGCCTCGGGTCGGAGGCGAGCGCTCGCGCCATGACGACCTTCTGGGCGTTGCCGCCGGAGAGGTCGGACACGGGCTGGTCGGGCCCCTCGGCGTGGATGTCGAGGCGGTCGATCAGCTCCTCGGCGAAGCCGCGCTTGCGTTCGGTGCCGACGAAGCCGTACTTGCCGAGCCGGTCGAGCACGGTCATCGTGGCGTTGTCGCCGATCGTCATGCCGAAGACCAGGCCCTGGTCGTGCCGGTCGCGCGGCACGCAGCCGACACCGGCCCGCAGAGCGGCGGTCACGTCCCCGAACGGGAGTTGCTTGCCGTCGAGTCGGGCGCTGCCGCCGGTCGGCGTATGCAGCCCCGCGATGGTCTCGGCGAGGTTGATCTTGCCGCTGCCGCTGGAGCCGGCGAGGCCGACGACCTCGCCCTTGCGGACGGTCAGGTCGATGTCCGTGTACGACTCGCTGGTGAGGCCCTTGACGTCGAGCATCACCGGGGCGTCGGCGGGAACCTCGGTCCGTACGACGGACTCCTCGGCGGCTGCCTGGTCCCGCAGGGCCGCCTCGCCCGCCATGGCCTCGACGAGTGCGGCGCGCGGCAGTTCGGCGACGGGCGCGGTGGTGATCCAGCGGGCGTCGCGCAGGACGGTGACGGTCTGGCACACCTCGTACACCTCTTGGAGGTGGTGCGAGATGAAGAGGAAGGTGACGCCGGACTCCTGGAGCGCCCGCATGCGCGTGAAGAGCCGCTCGATCTCCCGGTTGTCGAGCTGCGCGGTGGGCTCGTCCAGGACGATGAACCTCGCACCGAAGCTCAACGCCCTTGCGATCTCCACCATTTGGCGGTCCTCGACCTTGAGGTCGGCGGTGCGCGCCTCCGGGTCGACGCGTACGTCCCAGGTGTCGAGCACCTCCGCTGCCTGGGTGCGCAGCTTGCGCCAGCTGATGAAGCCGCCGCGCCCTTCGGGCTGCCGGTTGATGAAGAGGTTCTCGGCAACGGTCAGGTCAGGCACGACAGTTGGCTTCTGATAGACGCAGGCCACCTTGCGGCGCCAGGCGTCGCGGTCGGTGAGCGGCGGTGCGGGCTCGCCGTCGAAGAGGACGGTGCCCGCGTCGGGGGCCTGGAGTCCGGTGAGGATGGTGACGAGGGTGGACTTGCCCGCGCCGTTGCGGCCGACGAGGGCGTGGGACTCACCGGGCAGGACGGTCAGCTGTCCGTCCTGCAGGGCGACGGTGGGTCCGTACCGCTTGGCTATGCCGGTCGCTTCGACTAGCGCGGGCGGCGCCGTCGGCCCCGGCGCGGGGGGCTTGGTCATCGGCGTACTCATTTGACCGTGTTGCCCCACAGCTTGGAGTCGTCCACGTTCTCCTTGGTGACCAGCGGAGCGGGCAGCTGGTCCTCGAGAATGCCGCTGGGCAGCTTCACGATGGTGGAGTCGTGGTCGGTCGGGCCCGGCTTGAACTTCTTACCGTTCATGGCGGCCTTGATGTAGAGCATCCCGTACTTGGCGTACGCGTCGGCGGGCTGCGACACCGTGGCGTCGATCTGGCCCTTGCGGATGGCGTCGAACTCCTGCGGGATGCCGTCGTTCGAGATGACGGTGATGTGCCCCTTCTGGCCCGCCTTCTTCAGCATTCCCTTGGACTTCAGGGTCTGCAGGGTGGGCGCGAGGTAGACGCCGCCCGCCTGCATGTAGATGCCCTTGATGTCGGGGTTGGAGTTGAGCAGCGTGTCCAGCTTCGACGCCGCCGTGTCGGACTCCCACTTGGCGGGGATCTCCAGGACCTTGACCTTGGGGTACTTCTTCTTCACGCAGGTGCGGAACGCCTCGGAGCGCTCGCGGCCGTTGACGGAGGCGAGGTCTCCCATGATCTGGACGACCTTGCCGGTCTTGACCTGCTTGCCGAGGTACTCGCAGGCCTTCTCGCCGTAAGCGACGTTGTTGGCCCGCACCACCATCGCGACCTTGCCCTTCTCGGGGGCGACGTCGACGGCGACCACGGGCACGCCCTTGCGCTCGGCCTGGTCGAGCCCGGCGGAGATCGCGGCGCTGTCGAGGGGCGCGACGACGAGCCCCTTGACCCCCTGGTTGAGCTGGTTGTTGATGTCGGTGATCTGCTGCGAGGGGTCGCTGTTGGAGTTGACCGTCTTCAGCGCGTCGACATCTTCGGACTTCGCCATCTTGGGTACGTAGTCGTTGTACGACTGCCAGAACGGCGAGGTCAGCAGGGGCAGGATCACCCCGACCTTGCCCTCTCCACCGCCTTCGCCGCCCGCGGGCGACGCGCTGTCCTTCGTACTTCCACATGCCGTGAGCACGAGGGACGCGCAGGCCGCCGCGGCGGCGATCCGCGCCGTCCGCGAAATCCCTGCCCTGCTGGACCTGTTGCGCACTGTTCTGCCGGCCATCTGACGGCTCCTCATCGAGCGTGAGTCGGGCGTGAATCGGGCGTGGATCGAGCGGGATCGGACGAAATCCCCGTTGCGTACTGGCGAGTCCTAGCGACTGATGGGCGAATATTTATCAGACCACTTGGCGCTCACAACACCCCTCGACGGCAAATTTTCCTCGTTTCAGACCGTAGTGGTCCGACCACATCTCTGATTAGACTGCGGCGCACTCGGCTAGTGGAGGAGCGTTACGTGGACCAGACCGCCCCGCAGAAGGGCACCGTGACGCAGCGGGCCATCGAGCAGATCACGGCGATGATCGGCGAGGGCAGGATCGAACCGGGCGAACGGTTGCCGACGGAACGGGACTTGGCCACGCAGCTGGGCATCTCGCGGAGTTCGATGCGGGAGGCGATTCGCGCGCTCACGGTGATGGGCGTCCTGGAAGCCCGGCACGGCTCGGGCATCTACGTCACCCAGCTGGAGGCCGGAGACCTCCTGGAGACCTTCGGCGTCGTGGCCGACCTGTCACGCGGACCCCGGATCGTGGAACTCCTTGAGGTACGCCGGGTCCTCGAATCCACGGCGACGGCGCTTGCGGCGGCCCGCATCTCGGCCGATCAACTGGCCGATGTGGAGAAGCACTTGGAGGCGATGAACGCCACGGAGGACCCGGAGGAGATCCTCTCCCACGACCTGGCGTTCCACCGCACGATCGCCTTCGCGGCGGGCAACGACACGATGGCGGCGATCCTGGAGGGCTTGTCCTCGCGCACGTTCCGCGCGCGGGTGTGGCGCGGCTACCAGGAAGAGGGCGCCTTCGAACGCACTCGCCGGGAGCACGCACGCATCCACCGGGCCCTGGTCGCCCGGGATCCGGAGGCGGCCAGGGCCGCGGCGGCGGCGCATGTGGGAGAGGTCGAGGAATGGATGCGGGCGCAGTTGGACGGCTGAGAGCTGTCCGAAGCTGCGCCCGGCCGTGGGGTCAGGACGGGCGGACCGCCGCTACGTCGATCTCCACGAGGATGTGCATCAGGTCCGAGCCGACCGTGGTGCGGGTCGGGTAGGGAGCGGTGAAGACCTCTTCGTACGCCTGGTTGAACTCCTGGAAGTCCCGGTGCAGATGTTGCAGGTGGACGGTGGTCTTGACCACGTCGGCCAGGGACAGACCCTGCGCCTCGAGTACCGCCTCGACATTCCGCAGGACCTGGGCCGTCTGGGCCCCGACCGTGGTTGCCACGGCGCCCGTGGCCGGGTCCTGGGGGCCGAAGCCCGCCGTCCAGACAAGGCCCGCCGCCTCGATCCCCTGGCTGTAGGCGCCTGCGGGCCGCGGCGCGGCGTCCGTGCGGATCTCGCGGTGGGGTGCTGCTGGGTGTGGGGTCCGCCCGGTCATCCCGTCAGGTCTCCCTCGCGCTCGTTGACCCCGGCGTAGTGCCGCAGTTTGTCCTCGTCGACGGTGACGCCGAGCCCAGGGCCCTGGGGGACGGTCAGTCGGCCCTCGCTCAGTTCGAGCGGCTCGATGATGTCGTCGGCGTGCAGGTAGTACATGGAGTCGATGGCCCGGTTGAGGACCGGTGTGCTGGCCACCACCGCCAGATGCGCCGCGGTGGCGATGCCGAGCTCGCCGCCGCTGTGCAGGTTCATGCCGAGGCCGAAGGTCTCGCAGTGCGCGGCCAGGGCCTTGGTCGGTGCGATGCCGCCCCACTTGTAGACGTCGCCGTGGATGATGTCGACGGCCCTCAGCCGCATCGCGGGTGCGAAGTCCTCGAAGCGGACCACGCACATGTTGGTGCACAGCGGGATGCGCACCTGGGCATGGACCTGGCTCATGCCCTCGATCCCGACGCAGGGGTCCTCCAGGTATTCGAGATGCAGGTCCTCCAGGGCCCGACCCGCGCTCACCGTGTCCGGCACCGACCAGGCGGCGTTCGGGTCGACCCGCAGTTTGATCGCGGGCAGGACCGCTCGGATGGCGCGCAGGATCTCCACGTCGCCGTCGATGTCGGTGGTGCCCTTCAGCTTCACGGCCTGGAAGCCGCCCTCGGCGACGACCTTGGCGGTGTGCTCGGCGAGCGCCGGGCCGAGGGCCTGACCGGTCGCGCCGCCCGCGTCAGCCCGGGTGATCAGCGCCGTCAGCGGCACCTGATCGCGCACCGCGCCGCCGAGGAGATCGGTCACCGAGTGCCCGCTGGCCTTGCCCATCAGGTCCCAGCAGGCGACATCGAGGGCGGCGATGGCGGCGTAGCCGAGGTAGCCGTGGAAGAACGGCACCATGTGCTGCTTGCGGTGGAAGGCCTCAAGGGCGAAGGGGCTCGTGCCTATCAGGTCATCGGCGAGCTTGCGCACGAGCGCGGCGACGGGCCTGCCCCACATGGTCTCGCCCCAGCCGACCAGACCGTCGTCGGTGCGGATGCGCACCACAGTGCGCGTCTCACCGGTCTTGGTCTCGAAGGAGCTGGTGAACGGGTTGGTCAGGGGCAGGTTGACGACCTGCACATCGACATCGGTGATCTTCAAGGGTCTCCTCGGTCCGTTCTCGTTCATTTCTCGTGTGCCGGGCATTTCTCGTCCGCCGGGCATTTCTCGTCCGCCGGGGCCTACGGCCGGGTCGCCGTGTCGAAGGCGCGGATCGCCTGCGCCAGTTGTGCCGCCCGCGCGTCGAGCAGCAGGCCGCCCCGCTCCCCGTCGGCGCCGGAGGGGTCGTCGGTGGCACCTCCCACCCGCTCCCATTCGCCGTACCGCTCGACGCTCAGGCCGGGGTGCGGCGGCCGGTCGAACAGGGGCGGCGGCTGCACCGGCTCGCGTACCGGCAGCGGGTTCATCACCAGGTCCGGGTGGGCGGACAGCATCAGGGAGGTCTCGAACCAGCCCGCGTGTCCTGGCGTCACATCGGGGCGTCCCGCGTCGTCGGCCTCGCCGAGGCTCCAGTACGAGCAGGCGGCCAGGGCGACATCCGTGTGCAGGGCGAATTCCTTGATCGCCAGACGCATCACCTCGTCGTTGCCGCCGTGCCCGTTGACGATCATGATCCGGCTGAAGCCGCTGCGGCTCAGCGAGCTCAGGATGTCGCCGAGCACCGCTGCGAGCGTCGCCGCGGACAGCGAGACCGCGGCGGCGAAGAGGTGGTGCGGGCTGTGTCCGTAGGGCAGCACGGGAAGCCGTACGACCTGCGGTCCTTCGTCGCCTTCGGCTCCTTCGGCTGCGAGCAGGGCCGCCGCGCGGTCCGTGACAGCGCTCGCGAGCAGGGTGTCGGTGCCCATCGGCAGATGCTCGGCGTGCTGTTCCTGGGAGCCGATGGGCAGCAGCGCGATACCGCTGCGCCCCGCCTCCCGTGTCTGGCGCCAGGTGAGCTCGGTCAGGTCAAGCACCGGTCTGTCTCCTCGGATCGTGCCGTGGCAGAGTCTGCGCATGGCTGTTGAACGTCCTCCGCTGCGCCTTGTCCCCGATCCGGCGCCGCGGCCACCCGCGCCGCGCCCGGCCCTCGGTGCGGTGGAGGTGCTGCCCGGAGTGGTCCGGGCCGCGCTGGTCTCCCGCGCGGGGAAGTTGCTGCACCGCACCGAGACGGCCTTCGACGCGAGCGGCCCGCGGCGGTGCGTGGACAGTGCGCTGCGGGAGGCGGTCCAGGCGTGCTTCACCGGACCCGGCCGGACACCGGACGGCATCGGAGTCGCCGCGGCAGGCCTGGTGGACCCGGAGACGGGAACCGTCCTTGAGGCCAACGACGTACCGGCGCTGCACGGCTACCCGGTGGCGGACGTCCTGCGCGACCTGGTGGGCGTGCCCGTCCATGTCGAGCACCGGGCCCGGCTGCAGGTCCTCGGCGACCGCTGGTTCGGGGCGGGCCGTGGCCGCCGTACCTTCGCCTCCGTATCGACCGGTGAGGTACTCGGTGTCGGCATCCTCTACGACGGCGCGGTGCTCGCCCCGCACGGCGGCCGCAGCGGCGCCCATATGACGGTGGCGGCCAGTGGCGAGCCGTGCACCTGCGGGGCGCGCGGCTGCTGGAAGACGATGGCGACCACCCGCTGGCTGCGGCAGCGGGCGCGGTCCGCGGGCCTTGCCGGGGTGGACTCCCTCGCGGATCTCGCGGACCGTACCGACACCGTGGCCCGCTCGCTCGTCGAGGAGTACGCGGACAATCTCGCCCTGGGCCTGGTCAACGTGCAGCAGCTCTTCGCGCCGGGTCTGTTCGTGCTGCACGGCGAGGCCCGTGAGGGCGGTGAGTCCTTCCGCGCCCGCATCGAGGAGCGGCTGCGGCGCGACACGGCCTGGTCGACGGCCGAGCCGCCGCGTGCCCTGCTCGGTGAGGTGGGCCCGGACGACGTGGCGCTGCTCGGCGGGGCAGGTCTTGTCCTGACCCACGCGTAGCCCCGCCTGCGCCGCCCCTCTCATCGGGCCCTCGCCGTCCGCCGGGAGCGGTATCCGTCGGGCCGTGGCACCGCGGCAAGGAGCTCCCTCGTATAGGGGTGCTGCGGGTGCTTGAGGACGGCGTCCACGGAGCCGGTCTCGACGATCCGGCCGTGGCGCATGACGGCCACCCGGTCGGCGACCTGCTGGACGACGGCCAGATTGTGCGAGACGAACACATAGGTGAGGCCGAGGCGTTGCTGCAGCTCGGTGAGCAGGTCGAGGACCTGGGCCTGCACCGAGACGTCGAGGGCGCTCGTCGGTTCGTCGAGGACCACGAGACGGGGCTCGGGCGCGAGCGCGCGGGCGATCGAGACGCGCTGGCGCTGGCCGCCGGAGAACTCGTGAGGGAAGCGGTCCTGCAGTCCCGCGTCGAGGCCCACCCGCGTGAGGAGTTCCCCGACCCGCTCGCGCAGCCGGGCCCTGCCTCGCCTGCCCCGGTAGGAGGCGTCATGGGTGACCAGGGGTTCGCCGACGATGTCGGTGATGCGCAGGCGGGGGTTCATGCTGGAGTACGGGTCCTGAAGGACCACCTGCATATGGGCGCGCATCCGGCGCAGTTCGGCGGCGGGAAGTCCTGCCAGGTCACGGCCCTCGAACCGGACGCTGCCCGCGGTCGGCTCGGTGAGCGCGAGGAGCAGCCGGGTCAGGGTGGTCTTCCCGGACCCCGACTCGCCCACGAGGGCCAGCGTTTCTCCCTCGGTGACGGTCAGCGATACGTCGTCGACGGCGAGGGTGGCGCCAGGACCGGTACCGAACTCCTTTCGCAGGCCCGTCAGTTCGAGCAGCGTCGTCATGCCGACTCCAGTCGGGGGGTCGCGGCGAGAAGGCGCCGGGTGTAGTCCTGCTGCGGGTCCTCGAACACGTCCGTGACGTGCCCGCTCTCCACGACCTGGCCGTGGTGCATCACCACGACGCGGTCGGCCGTCTCGGCCACCACGCCCAGGTCGTGGGTGATCAGTACGACGGCCATGCCGTGCCGTTCGCGCAGCTCGTCGAGGAGTTCGAGGATCTGGCGCTGCACGGTGACGTCGAGGGCGGTCGTCGGTTCGTCGGCGATGAGCACGCGGGGGCGTCCGACGAGCGCGGTGGCGATCATGACGCGTTGGCGCAGGCCGCCGGAGAGTTCGTGCGGGTACTGGCGTGCACGCCGCTCGGGCTCGGGGATGCCCACCTCGCCCAGGGCGCGTACCGCCTCCTTGCGGGCCTCGGTGCGGGAGGCGCCCCGGTGCCTCTGGAGCACTTCGGCGACTTGGTGGCCCACCCGTTGCAGCGGGTCGAGGCTGGTCATCGGGTCCTGGAAGATCATGGCGATGTCGTTGCCGCGGACCTCGCGCAGCTGCTTCTCCGACAGGGCGAGCAGATCCCGGCCTTCGAGGCGGATCTCGCCGCCGGTGTAGACGCACGGCGGTTCGGGGTTGAGCCGCAGGACGGAGAGCAGGGTGGCGGACTTGCCGCTGCCCGACTCGCCGACGACGGCCAGGGTCTCGCCCGCGTGGAGGTCGAGGCTGACACTGCGTACGGCGTGCACAGGGCCTGAGCCGAGGCGGAAGTCGACGGTCAGGTCCTTGATCTGGAGGAGAGGGGTCATCGGCGGTACGCCTTCGGGTCTGCGACGTCCCGCAGGGCGTCGCCGGTGATGTTGATGGACAGCGAGGTGAGCATCAGGGCGAGTCCGGGGAAGACGGCGATCCACCAGGCGGTGCCGAGGTACAGCTGGCCGTCGGCGAGCATGGCGCCCCAGGTGACGGTCTCCTTGGGAACGCCGAGCCCCAGATAGCTGAGCGAGGCCTCGGCGACGATGGCGGCCGCGATGTGCAGGGTGCCGATGGTCGCGAGGGGCGCCATCACGTTGGGCAGCAGGTGGCGGCGCAGGATGGTGAGATCGCGTACGCCGGTGGCGCGGGCCTGGGTGATGTAGTCGCGCGACCGCAGGGAAAGCACCTCGGCGCGCACCACCCGTGCGTAGGAGACCCAGCCGGTGAAGCCGAGGACGAGCACCACGTTCCACAGGCCCGAGCCCAGGAAGCCGACGATGGCGAGCGCCAGGAGCAGCGAGGGGAAGGCCAGTTGGATGTCGGCGGCCCGCATCAGGATCCGGTCGAACCGGCCGCCGCGGTATCCGGCGAACAGGCCGCAGGCCGCGCCCGCGACTCCGGCGAGCAGGGCGGCACCCACCCCGACGAGCAGCGAGATGCGCGAACCGTAGATCACGCGGGAGAGGAGATCGCGGCCGAGCTGGTCGGTGCCGAGCGGGTGGCTCGTGCTGCCGCCTTCCTGCCAGGCCGGGGGCTTGAGCCGGACCAGCAGGTTCTGGGCCGCCGGGTCGTGGGGGGCCAGGAGCGGGGCGAACACCGCGGCGAACACCATCAGGGCGAGGACACCGAGTGCGACGGCGGCCAGGCGGTTGCGCAGCAGCGTACGCAGGGCGGCGGAGCGTACGCGGGGCGTCTTCGCGGGCGGCAGGGGTGCGGGGGCAGCCTGGTCCTGGTCGGGTATCGGGGTGGTGGTCATCGCTGGGCCCGCACTCTCGGGTCGAGGAAGCTGTAGGACAGGTCGACGAGCAGATTGACGAGGACGAAGGCCGCCGCGAAGAACAGCACCGCCGCCTGCACCATCGGGAAGTCGCGGTGCGAGATGGCCTCGACGGTGAGCCGTCCGATGCCCGGCCAGGAGAAGACCTGCTCGGTGAGGATGGCGCCGCCGAGCAGTCCGCCGAACTCCAGGCCGATCACCGTGACGGTCGGCAGGGCCGCGTTGCGCAGGCCGTGGGCGATGACCACCTTGCCGGGGCTCAGGCCCTTGGCGCGTGCGGTGCGGATGTGGTCGGAGCCGAGCACGTCGATGAGGGAGGACCGCAGCAGTCTGGCGATGACGGCGACCGAGTAGACGGCCAGGGTGATGGCCGGGAGCACCAGATGGGCGAAGGTGCCGTAGCCGGATGCGGGCAGCGCCTTGAGCTGTACGGAGAAGACCAGGATGAGCAGGATGCCGATCCAGAAGGGCGGCGTCGACTGGCCGAGCAGGACGGCGGTCATCACGGAGGTGTCCCCGGCGCGTCCGCGCCGCATCGCCGCGTAGATCCCGGCCGGTATCGCCACCAGGAGCGTGATCACCATGGCACCGAGGGCGAGTTCCAGCGTGGCGGGCAGCCGCTCGGCGAGCACTTCGGCGACGGGTCTGCCGTGCACGAGCGAGTCGCCGAGGTCGAAGTGGAGCAGCCCCCACAGATAGTCGCCGTACTGCGCGAGCAGGGGTCGGTCGAGACCGAGTTGCGCGCGCAGGGTGTGCTCCTGGGCCGCGGTGGCATCCGGCGGAAGGAGCTGAGTGACCGGGTCGCCGGAGAGTCGTACGAGAAGGAAGGCGATGGTGGCGACGGCGAACAGGACGCCGAGCGCGGTGCCCAGGCGGGCCACGACCTGCCGCAGCAGGGGTGGCGCGGCGGCTGTCCGGCTCCGTGGCGCGGCGGCGGCCTTGCTCATCGGGAAACCTCCGCGCTCTCCATGGCCAGAGAGCCGTTGACGATGGGGGTCCAGTGGGCGCGGGTGGTGCGCGCCAGGATGATGTCCTGCTGGTAGAGCGGCACGAACGGCGCCTCGTCGAGCATGAGTTGCTGCAGTGCGGAGAAGGCCTTGGTGCGTTCCTCGGGGCTGACGGACAGCTCCTCGACGTCGATGAGCCGGTCGGCCCGCTCGGAGCGCCAGCGGCTCTGGCGCCGGTCGCTGCGCACGATGGACTGCAGCATGCTGCTGCCGTCGAGCGTCCACACGGAGCTTGCGGCCAGGTAGAGGGGGCCCAGAGCGTGCCGGTTCTTCGAGGTGATCCGGGCGGAGTAGGTGCCGGGGTCGAGGAGTTCGACGCGGGCGCGGATGCCGACCCGGGCGAGCAGTCCCGAGATGGCCTCGGCGACCTGGGCGTCGGTGTTGGACGCGGTGAGGGTGGTGGAGAAGCCGTCGGGGTGTCCTGCTGCGGCGAGGAGCCTGCGTGCCGTGCGCAGGGAGCGGCGGTAGGGCCGCAGCGAGTCGTCGAACCCGAAGGTGCCGTGCGGGATCATCGCGGGCACCTCGCGGGCCTTCCCGTCCAGTACGGCGTCGATGAGCAGGGGCACGTCAACTGCATGGTTCAGCGCCTGGCGCACCCTTCGGTCGCGCAACGGCCCGACCTGGGTGTCGAGGTTGAGGTAGGCGGTCCGGGTGCCGGGGTGGTTCTCCAGCTCCACGCCCCCGTATCCGGAGAGCTGCCGGGCGGCGTCGGGGGTGAGCCCGGTGACCAGGTCCACCTCGCCGCTCTGCAGGGCGGCGAGCGCGGATGCCGGGTTGGGCAGCGGCGTGAAGACGAGCTCCTCGACGTCCGGAGTGCCGTGGAAGTGCCCGGTGTTGCGCCGCATCCGCAGCTCACGGTCGCGCCGCCAGCTGGTGAAGCGGAAAGGGCCGGTGCCTATGGGATGGCGGGCGAAGGCCTCGTCGCCGACCTCTGCAAGGCGCTTGGGCGGCACGACAACACCGCCGAACAGTGAGAGCTTGGCGGGCAGGATCGGATCGTGCTGGCTGGTGTGGATGTCCACGGTGTGCGCGTCGACCACGGACACGCGCTTCACGTAGCGCAGTTCGACGATCGGCGAGCGGGTTGCCGGATCGAGGATCCGCTCGATGCTGAACTTGACGGCCGCCGCGTCGCAGGGCTCGCCGTTGTGGAAGCGCACACCCCGCCGCAGTCTGAAGCGCCAGATGTTCTTGGAGCGGGCGGACCAGGACAGCGCCAGGCGGGGGGCGAGCCGGCCCCGGGCGTCCAGAGCGGTCAGGGTGTCGAAGATGTTGATCAGGACGTTCATAGTGATCATGTCGCCCTGTTTGTGCGGATCGAGGGTCGAGGGGTCCTCGGCCTGCGCCACCCGAAGAACCCCGTCGCGCACGCCTCCGGCCTGGGCCCCGCAGCCGGTGAGCGCCGCGGGGACGGCGAGGGCGGGCACGGCAAGTGCCCCCAGCCGTAGGGCTCTACGACGTGACATACCTGGATGGGTCACGCGCCACGCACCCTTTCAATGTTCCATCGAACAGTACGAGCATTCCGTTCACCGGAACGCGGTTGGGTTAAGCTAAGCGACATGACGAAGGCGGTCAACACCCGGATCACCACCCGGACGGACACTCAGGCCGGCGCCAAGGGCCCCGTGGACAAAGCCCTTGAGGTCCTCGACGCGCTGGTGCGGCCACACGGCCCGCACCGGCTCGCGGACCTCGCGGCGTACACCGGGCTGCCCAAGCCCACGGTGCACCGGCTCCTCGGCACGCTCGGCGACAACGGCTACGCCGTCGCGCTGCCGGGCGGCAGATATCGCGCGGGGCCTCGGCTGCTCGGCCTCGCGGCGACCGCCCTCGCCGACAGCCCCGAACTGCGCCTGGCCCGGCCCGTACTGGCCGACCTGCGCCTGCGTACCGGACACGTGGCGCACTACTCGGTACGTGACGCCGACACCGCCGTGCACCTGGCCCAGTCCGAGGCGGCGGACACCTACCGCCTCGCCGTCCGGGCCGGGGGCACGGTCCCGCTGCACTGCAGCGCCGTGGGCCGGGCGATGCTCTCCGCCCTTCCGGAGGAGGAGGCCGCGGAGATCCTCGGCACGGCTGCTCTTCCGGCCGGGACACCGCACACAGTCACCGATCCGGAGGCCGTTCTCGCGGCACTGGCCTCGGTCCGCGCCCAGGGATACGCGCTGGACGACGAGTGCACCGAGCCGGACGTGCGCGCCGTGGCGGCTCCGGTCCTCGGGGCGGACGGCCGTCCGGTCGGTGCGGTGGGCATCATCGGTCCGACCTTCACGCTCGACGCGGAGAGCGTGGCGCTGTTCGGGCCCATGGTGCGTGCGGCGGCGGGCGTCATCTCGTCCTCGTCCGGCGGGAGTTCACTGCTGGGCCTGGTACGCGAATGAGCGCGCCCCGCGGCCCCCGCGATCTGCTCGCCGAGGCCCGACGGCACAGGCTGTTCTCCGCGGCGGCCTGGTCTGTCGGCACCGCGGACGGCATCGTCGACTCCGGGCACCTGGGCACCCGCCGCTGGGGCGGCCCCGCGCTCGACGGCACCGAACTGTGGGACCTGGCGTCGGTGACCAAACCCGTGGTGGGCCTGGTGGTCCTCGTCCTGGCCGAGCGGGGCGCGTTGGCCCTCACGGACCCGATCGAGGAGCTGCTGCCCGCCTACCGCGGCACGGACAAGGCCCGGATCACGGTCGGCCAGCTCCTCGCGCACACCTCGGGTCTACCGGGCGGTGTGCCGCTCTATCGCAGCTCCCCCACACGCCGGGAACTCCTCGAAGGCCTGCACGCGCTGCCCCTCGCGACGCGGCCCGGCACAGCGGTCTGGTACTCGTCGGCCGGCTTCATCCTGCTCGGCCTCATCGCCGAGGCGGCGGGTGGACAGCCGCTCGACGCGCTCGTCACCCATCTGGTCGGCGATCCCCTGGGGTTGACGGGCCTCACCTTCGCGCCGCGCGGCGACGACCGGGCGCACGCCGTGTCGACCGAGCACTGCGACTGGCGTGGCCATGTGGTGACGGGCGAGGTGCACGACGAGAACGCCGTCGTCCTGGGCGGCGTCGCGGGCCACGCCGGGCTGTTCGCCCCGCTCGCCGATCTCGAACGCCTGGGAGCGGCCCTGGTCAGGGGCGGTGACGGTCTCCTGGGCCCCGCCGCCTTCCGCCAGATGACGAAGTGCCACACGGAAGGGCTCAACCTGCGCCGCTGCCTGGGCTGGCAGGGGCAGGACCCCGTCGGCTCACCGGTCGGCGGCGCGATGGGCCCCGACTCGTACGGCCACACGGGCTTCACCGGCACGAGCCTCTGGGTGGACCCGGCCGCCGGACGCTTCCACGTACTGCTCGCCAACCGGGTACATCCGCGCCGCGACGGCAAACGCTTCCCCGCCGTCCGGCGAGCGTTCCACCACAGGGCGGCCCGCCTCGGCGCTGATCCCGGCTTGCCCTAACCTCCCCTGCCCTGTCCTCCCCTCCCCTCCCCTAGCCGATGAGGGTCTCCTTCGGGCGGACCACACAGAACTCGTTCCCCTCCGGATCGGCAAGGACGGTCCATGACTCCTTGCCGCTCTGGCCGACCTCCGCCCTGCGGGCGCCGAGTGCGAGCAGCCGCTCGATCTCTTCGTCCCGGTCCTCCGCCGAGGACGTCAGATCGAGGTGCAGACGGTTCTTGACGACTTTGCGGTCCGTCACCGGCATGAAGCAGATGCCCACGGGCGCGGTCTCGTCCGGACCGATCACGACCTCCCGCTCCCGCTCGGACAGGATCCGCCAGCGCAGCGCATCGGCCCAGAACCGGGCCAGGGCGGGCAGATCATGGGCGTCGATCACGATGTGATGCAGCGCGACAGGCATGTCGGCCAGTGTGCCCCGCTGATGCCCCGGCGCGCGAGGAATCGGGCCCCGGACCAGCTGGTGGAACCAGCCCGCCCGGGGCCCCGGTGTCAGCCTCTGCTCAGCGGCACGTCACGCCCGCGTCAGCCGCAACGTCACCAGCTCGAACGGCCGCAGTGTCAGTGCGACACCGTCGCCCGAGCGCACCGGCGCGGCGGCGTCGGCGAGGGGCCGTTCAAGGAGGTCCGTCACCTCTACGGAGCCGACCGGGAATCCCGCGGCCAGCGTCGCCTTCGCGCGACCGCCGCGCGACTCGTGGAAGCGGACGACCACGTCACCGCTGCCGTCGTCGGCGAGCTTGACCGCCGTGACGACCACGGCGTCGTTGTCGACCGTCACCAGCGGGGCCACATCGGCGCCGCCCGTGATCCGCCGCTCGGGAAGGTTGATCCGGTAGCCCTCCCGCACCGCGTCCCCGATCCCGGCCCCGGGAACGAGCGCGTGCCGGAAGCGGTGGACGCCCTGGTCCGTCTCGGGGTCGGGGAAGCGCGGGGCGCGCAGGAGCGAGGCGCGGACCGTCGTGGTCGTACCGGCGTCCGACGCGCGCACCGTACGCGTCACGTCATGGCCGTACGTCGAGTCGTTGACGAGGGCGACGCCCCAGCCCGGCTCCTCCATGTGCACGAAGCGGTGGTTGCACGCCTCGAACTTGGCGGCCTCCCAGCTCGTGTTGGTGTGCGTGGCCCGGTAGAAGTGGCCGAACTGCGTCTCCGACGCGTACCGCTCCGCGTGGATGTCCAGCGGGAACGCCAGCTTCAGGAACTTCTCCGTCTCGTGCCAGTCGACCTCCGTCTCGATGTCCAGGCGCATGGAGCCGGGCGTCAGGGACAGCACCTGTGTGAGCCGCGAGTCACCGAAGGTCCGCACGACACGGACCGACGTGCCGTCCTCGCCCGCCTTGATCTCCTCCGCCTCCGTGAGGTCGGTGACCGTGTTCCGGTAGAACTCGTCGACGTCCCACGCGTCCCACATGTTCGGGAAGTCGGCGTGGATCTGCGGCAGGTTCGCCGCCTGCCCGGGTGCGACGGTCTCCCGGTCGGCCGCGATGTCGTACGCCGAGACGATCAGGCCGCGCGCGTCGATCTCGACCCGCAGCAGGCCGTTGTCGAGGACGTAACCGCCGTCGGCGCGCGAGGCGATCGCCGACTGGCCGTCGATGGCGGCGGGGCGGGCGCCGCCCGCGGGAACGCCGTCGCGGGTGTGCGGGGTGGAGTTGAAGACGAGAGTTCCCGTGCCGCCTTCGCCCGCCAGTGCGCGCTGGGCCGCTTCGATGATGCCGTTCAGCTCGTCGGCGACCGCCGCGTACGTCGCCCGCGCCTCCCTGTGTACCCAGGCGATGGACGAACCGGGCAGGATGTCGTGGAACTGGTGGAGCAGGACCGTCTTCCAGATGCGGTCCAACTCCTCGTAGGGATAGGCGAAATCGGGCGCCCGGACGGCCGCCGTGGCCGCCCACAGCTCCGCTTCCCGGAGCAGGTGCTCGCTGCGGCGGTTGCCCTGCTTGGTGCCCGCCTGGCTGGTGAGGGTTGCGCGGTGGAGCTCCAGGTACAGCTCGCCCACCCAGACGGGGGCGTTGGGGTACTCCGCCTCGGCCTTCTCGAAGAAGGCGGCGGGCGTCTCCCACTCGACGGTCGCCGAACCCTCCAGGTCACGGAGGCGTCCCGCCTTCGCGATCATCTCGCGGGTGGTGCCGCCGCCTCCGTCGCCCCAGCCGGTCGGCGCCAGGGAGTGCCTGGCGACTCCCTTGTCCTTGAAGTTCTTCGCCGCGTGGGCGATCTCGCTGCCCTTCATCGAGCAGTTGTAGGTGTCGACGGGCGGGAAGTGCGTGAAGATCCGGGTGCCGTCGATGCCTTCCCAGTTGAAGGTGTGGTGCGGGAAGCGGTTGGTCTGCGACCAGGAGATCTTCTGTGTGAGCAGCCACTTGGACCCGGCCGCCTTGATGATCTGCGGAAGCCCTGCCGCGAATCCGAAGGTGTCGGGCAGCCACGCCTCGTCGTTCTCGATGCCGAACTCGTCGAGGAAGAACCGCTTGCCGTGCACGAACTGGCGGGCCATCGCCTCCGACCCCGGCATGTTCGTGTCCGACTCGACCCACATGCCGCCCGCGGGCACGAACCGCCCGTCGGCGACCGCCTTCTTGACCTTCGCCCACACCTCGGGCCTGTGCTCCTTGACCCACGCCCACTGCTGCGCCTGCGACATGGCGAAGACGAAGTCCGGCTCGTCCTCGATGAGCGCGGTCATGTTCGACGTCGTACGCGCGACCTTGCGCACCGTCTCACGCAGCGGCCACAGCCACGCGGAGTCGATGTGCGCGTGGCCGACGGCGCTGATGCGGTGGGCCGAGGGCTCGGCGGGGGTGGCCAGGACGCCTTCGAGCTCGGCGCGGGCCGCGGGCGCCGAGCCGTTCACGTCCTGGAGGTCTACGGCGTCAAGGGCGCGGCCGATGGCGCGCACGATCGCATAACGGCGCCCGGAGTCCTCGGGGAGTTCCTGCATCAGCTCGCCGAGCACTTCGAGGTCGATGACCAGCTGCCACACGGTCTCGTCGAAGACGGCGAGGTCCATGCGGGCGAGCTTGTACTGGGGCTCGCTGCCCGCCGTCTCCTTGTCGCCGAGTTGCGTGGGCAGGAAGGGGTGGTAGTCGAGGATGACGGGGTTGGACGCTGCCTCGATGTGCAGCTTGACGTTCTCGCCGCCGGTTGCCGGGGCGGCGATCCGCACCCACTGGTTGCGGGGGTTGAGGCCCTTCACCGGGGTGCCGTCGGGGCGGTAGACCAGGCCCTCGCACTGGAATCCGGGCATGTTCTCGTCGAAGCCGAGGTCGAGGATGGCCTCGACGGTCTTCCCCGCCCAGTGTGCGGGCACGGTGCCGGTCACCTGGAACCAGCTGGTGGACCAGGGGGCGCCCCAGGCGGCGCCGGCCTCGGTCGGCTCGGGGGTGGCGGCGAGCCCCTCCGCGACCGGCACGGGCTCGCCCGGGGCGGTCCATACGGCGACGTCCAGGGGGACGGACTCGGGGTAGACGGCGGGGCGGATGCGCTCGTCGAGGACGCGCTTGAGGCGGGCTTCTATGAGGGTGCGGTCGTCGTGCATGTTCTCTCCGTGATGTTGGTGCGGGCGCGTGGGAGGTTGCTGTAGCGGGGGTTCCTTTCCCCAACCCCGCCCCTTCCCGATGTTCGTAAGTAGGTGTTCTGTCCCGCCCGGCATCTGACCGGGCGGGACGTCTTCTTCCTGCGCCTATGACTACGGGGTGGGGATCTCGTCATCGGGGGTTGGTCCGGCTCCGAGCTTAGGGGCGCAGTTGGGGCAGGCGTACAGGGTGGTTCCGGGGCCGCTCGTGCTCTGTATCCAGCGGACTGCCACGGGGGCCGTGGTGAGTTCGTGGCACTCGGCACAGAGCGCGACGTGACCCGCGAGGACGACCGGGAACAGTTCTTCGGCGGTCACGCTGACACCCCCGCAGCGGCGAACGCGGACCGGGGGAACGGGGCACCCTCGTACGTGTACGGGTAGTCCACGCCCATCGTTGCGAGGGCTGCCGCGCGTCGCCGCTCCTGGATGACCCCGAGTTCCATGGTGGTCTCGGCTTCCCGCCGGAAGAGCGCTGCGGCTTCTTCTTTAGTCGGTCCGGACCACGGGCGGGACCAAGGGGTGACCGGTGCGGGGATCGGGGTGGACAGCTCGGCCAGGAATGCGGCGGAGTGGCGTCCGGGGTGCCGAGGGGCGAGGACGGAGAGCACCCACGAAAGGGCTCGGGCGATAGCATCGCGCATAGTCGTTCAGCTCCTAGAAAGCTGTTCGGCGGAGCCCCGGCGGACCGGTCCTAAGCGGTCTGTCGGGGCGTTTCACGTTCGACGGTAAAGCAACTCCTCTACCCTCGTCTACCTACGTACGGCAACGGGTGCCCGCGTGTCCGGTTGTCTACGCTTTCCCCATGGGCCCGAGCATTGACTACGAAGCACCGACACCGCCGTATCAGCAGATCGCAGCGGAGATCATTCGGGATATCGAGTCCGGCGTTCTTGCCGTGGATCGGCCGATCCCGTCCGAGGCCGCGATCACTCAGCGGTGGGGCGTGGCTCGGGACACCGCACGCCGAGCGGTGCGGCACCTGCGGGAACTCGGGTACGTCTACACCGTGCCGCAGCGAGGTACGTACGTCCGGGATCGCAGCGGCGAGGGCCAAAGCGCAAAGTAGCCCCGCCCATGCGCCACGGGGGCAGCACACGGGCGGGGCCCGGTCTCCCTACGGCCCGAGTTTGACGGCACCGGCCGCAGGGGGTTTATGGGGCCATTCTCGCCACTAGGTAGGTCACGACTGCTGACCATGTGAGCCACCCGAGAAACGCGGCGGCCCACCTCCAGCTCATGACGCGGGGATCAGTTGCTCGGGGTCTGCCGTCCACTCGATGCCCCCGCCCTCGGGTCGGACGAACGCGGTTAGTCCCAGTACTTGAAGACGGGTAGCCGCATCCTCGTATCCGTCCACAAGATCGACCAGAGTCCCCGTGCGCTCTCCGTCCGTTACGGTCTTGCCGACATCTGCCCTGGTAACGCTCACCGGTGGAACACCTCCACGTGGCGGCGTAGCCGTTCGATGTGCTGCGTTTCTGCCTCGCGGTCGCCGTTCACCCGAGACACGTTCAGATCTTGGGCCCGGTCGTAACAACCCCGACATCCCTCCACAGGCCCCATCTCTTCCTCGGCGAGGCTCACCAGCTCCGGGGCCGATAAGGCGCCTGTACGACCGGTGGAGGCACTCATGCCAGCGCCACCCCCTCACGCTGCAACTCGGCCACCCGAGACAGCTTGGGCGGGTCGTGGGGGTGGTTGTTGATCTCGATGAGTAGGTCTCGGTCGCCTGCCTCATCCCACTGTTTCGCCAGCGCGCCGCACACGTCGCATCCCTCGGCCGGAGTCGCCCGAATCTCCGGGGTCGGATGGCTGGACACGATCATTCGCGTAGTGGTGTCCGCTGCCTCTGTCTTCCCCGCCATGCTGCCGTCCCCTCGCGTGGTCCGT
Organism: Streptomyces sp. NPDC056486; assembly: GCF_042795295.1. Classification (NCBI taxonomy): domain Bacteria; kingdom Bacillati; phylum Actinomycetota; class Actinomycetes; order Kitasatosporales; family Streptomycetaceae; genus Streptomyces; species Streptomyces sp. NPDC056486. Next base: position 20,096 of record NZ_JBHTSF010000026.1, on the reverse strand, counting down.
TGGCCAACCACGCTAAGAACGCCGACAAGCCAACCGCCAGCCGGTTGCACGAGGTTGCACACCAATCACGACAACTGGTCCATGGCGGCCGAGATAAGCGCACGAGCGTTCGCCCCGTAGACCGCCAGCGCGGCCAACTCCGCGAACGTTTCCGCGTACATGGCTACCTCGCTAGGTTGCGTGATCGTGAGGTACCCGGAGATCAATTCGACATTGACTTGCGTCGTGTCATAAATCCAGAAACCTTCAGCCGGCCAGCGCTCCCTATCCGGGGCCATAGGCACAACTCCCAAACTCACGTTGGGAAGTGAAGCCACCGATACGAGGTGGCCAAGCTGTCCGGCCATTACCTCAGCGCCACCAATACCAGCGCACAAAACTGACTCTTCAACAAGGAAGGCGAACTTCCGATCGCCCTCGTACAGCACGCGTTGCCGTTCCATACGCGCGGCCACCGCTTCGGTCACATCGTCCACCAAACCGCGCCGACGCTGAATTGCCTGTAGCGCTGCCGTCGTGTAGGGACGCGTTTGAATCATGCCGGGCACAAGCCACGAGGAATAAGAGCGGAAACGGCGGGTGCGCTGATACAGCGGTAGGCGGGATTCCTGTGCCTGTTTGAGTCCGGCCCGCTCCATTCGGCGCCAACCGATCCACATTCCCTCGGCCGTTCGCAGCGAGGCAATCAAATCTTCGGTTTGATCGTCGGCACCGCACGCCTGACACCACGCCCGGATATCGTCAGCGGACGGGGGCGTACGGGCATTCATGATGCGGGAAGACTTGGACTTACTCCATTCGCAGAGATCCGCGATATCGGCCCCGGTAAAGCCAGCATCCCGACAGATTTCCGCGAGACGATCCGCGAGAGCCTGCCGGGCCTGCTGAGCACTGGAGTACGAGGAGACAGCCATGCGTCAGACAGGCCGGTAATCCGCGTGAGGGGTTGCCCGTTCCCACGCTGCCTCATACGCCGTGACGTACTGCGTCGCTAGCGCCCGATCGTGCACGACTTCCATACGCGGCCCGGTCCACTGACCCTCTCCGCTGAAGTGGTGCAGGATCACGGTTTCCTCATCCATGACCCATCCGTCCAGCGCGGGCAACAGCAAGTCACGAGCCGATGCGCGAGGCAGCCAACGTACGTTCTCACCCGCTGCCACATTCGTGAACGTGCCGTCATATTCGTACCGGACGTAGGCACTCAGCGGTTCGGATACGACGCGCAACCGGCGCATGGTCACACCTCGGCCGGTCGTCTCGGCCACTACGTCCAGCCACGGACGCCACCACGATTCGCGGTCGGCCGGGTCATACCGGTGCCCCGCTTTCCAGCGGAGGAATTCCGGGTCATCGCGCATATAGCTGTCCCGCATTTCAAGGTGCATCGCCGAACGCTGCGCCTTAGCGAGACATTCACGTACCGCTGTTGCCACCGTTTACCTCACTATCCGGGCGCGGGATGAACTGAAGCATGTTCGCGGGCAGACGAATCACAGTCTCATGATCCGGTACGTCCGTGGAATGGCCGGGCACCGAACCGACTTCTTGAGCCTGCCGGACCGTTGCATCATCGGCTTTCCATGACTGGATGATCAGGTCTCCAGTCGTGTCGTCCAGCCAGATCGTGGGCGAGCCGTCATCCGGAGTGTTCGGCCAAATCCCCAGGAACTGTAAGGCCATTGGGCGCTCCTCTACCGAGTCGGTTGCACGTGTGTGCACGAGCGTCGCTCCGGAGCATGATCAACGTCAAGGGGCCAACTTCCCGAGGCAAGCACCACCAGCGGCGTGAGTGCGCACCGTTGAGGGGCCAACCTGACCCACCATCCGCCACGCCTGACGGCCCAACGAGACGCAGCCCCATGGTGGGTAGCGCGGGAGCTTGGTAGTGCGTCGAGTCAGTCCCAGACATCCGAGTCGTCGTCCTCGGGGTCCGGCGGGGCAATGCCGCTCCGGGCACTGCCACGGCCGCTCTCCTTTCACAGAAACGCTCAAATGAGCCACGCGATTTCTTTGCCTCCCTGCCGTTCTTTTGCGGGAGGAGTCGGGGGTGGGTGCCTGGTCAACGAGTCAGAACCGACGGGGCTCGACGCGCTCGGCAGCCCAACCGCCCGGCTGGTGCTTCGCGGTCTCCTTGTTGTGGCACGTCGTACACAGCGGACGGAGGCGAGACCATGCGTCCGGATCGGACACGCCCCGAGCGACCAGCGCACGCCGTGAGTCGGGGAAGTGGTCGGCAACCGTCGCAGTCCGCGAGCAGAGCACGCACCACGGATGCGCGTAGAGGTAGCGCTTACGGATGCGCTCCCATCGGACGCCGTACCCGCTTCCGCTTCCTTGGCGTGAGTTGGGCACCGGCCACCACGGGCGGTTAGCTACGGGCAGCCGGGGACTGAGCAAGGGGTGCGGGGTCTGCGGGGCATGGGGGGATCACCTCACAGGCGGGGCAGCAATGTCCGCATTGAGGCATTTCGAAAAGTCCACTCATACTGCGGGCATGACGCCAAGAGAGAGTTCCAACGAGCAGCGTCCGGCAGTTGAAATCCGCTGCGGAGGGCTGCACTTGACGATCCAGCGAGTCCCCGATGGGTGCTAACAGGGCTCGGCACGGCCACCGGAAGCGGGCTCGCAGCGTGGCTTGGGTCTCGGTGATGACTACTCAAGGCAGCCGGGGACTGGGCAAGGGGGCGGGGTCTGCGGGGTGCGGGGGCACCTCCTGACGTTGGGGGGTGTTCATGCAGCTGTCGGGGTTTCACGGGTTTTCACGCTTCGGCCGCAGACTTCACGGATATTCACGGCCGTGCCCCCTGCCGCAACGCCTGTACGCCGGGGTGGGATGACGCCATGACGACTGGTGAGAACCGAAACCCCTGCTTTCGAACTCCGATGTGGCGGCCTGCACTTGACGATTCAACGCATCCCCGGATGGCTGGTGGCAGCTCTCGCCACAACGACGGGTAGCGGGCTCGCAGCGTGGCTCACGTCGCGGTGACTGTCTCGTTGGCGCACTCACGGGCCACAAACTGGACGGCAGACGAACCATCGTCAGGCGGAGCAGAGCCCTTCGTGTGGCCGCTCTTCCAGCGGGGACAGCTATGGTTGTCGGCACTCGATCGCCGTGGGAGGTGAGATGGACGCCAACGAGCCGTACAAGATCACGTGGTGGACGGGCGATACGCCTTCGGATCAGCTAGCGAATGCGGTCAAGCGTTGGTTGAGTACACCCAAGCGCGACCTAGAAGACTCCGTTGTGGTGCATACCGCGATGCTGTCTGTCGGTGTCGATATCGACTTGGTGATTGCGGATGGACAACACCGCTATGTCTCAACTTCCGAGAGCTTTGCCAACGAAGAGGCGACGGCCCGGAGGCAGCTCCGAGCGGCTGCCGATGCCCTCAAATCGGCGGTGACGGCTAGCCAACGGCGTGTTGCCGTGCGGAACTTCTTGTCAGCCCTTGCTGAGCTGTTCCTCTGTCTACTGCGGTTCGTGGTCCGTGTCCTGCTTGCGCTGCTCTCGCTCCTCCTCGGGCGAGGCACAGCCGACGACGCCTCGGACTGGACGAGTGACCTGATCGATGCAACTCCACGGGCCACACCGCGCGGCCCGACCTTCGCCCTCCCCGTGCTTATCCACCGGGGCGGGCATCACAGCAGTCGTGCGCTGGGGAGCGCCGTACTGGCTGCCTAGATGGCCGCCGACCTTGAACGGTCGGAAGGTTCGAGATCATGTTTTCCCTGCCGGACTCGGCCCCTTGGTGGGCTGTCTTGGCTGTTACCGTCCTCGGTATTGTGTTGCTTGGGGTTCGTGGCGTCATCCGCGCTGTCTGGCCGCAGTCATCTGCCCACCGCAAAGAGCTGTTGCGGGAGTGGCAACGACAGCGAGAGCTAGAGAGAGGGAGGAAGCGTCGCGAAAATCAGGAATGAGGCTTACCGGGACGTGGGTAACTCGGTCCCCGCCCTAGTGCCCTGTCCTGGTGTCGTGCAGCACTTTCACGAAGTGCGGGACGGTCATCCGGGAAGTCCTCAGCGGTCTTGTCCAAGTGGCACCCATGACACAGCGGTTGAACGTTGCCGTCCGTGTCCTCGCCCCCGAGCGCGAGCGGCTGCACATGGTCCACGTCCACCACGTCCGCGGGACGAGCGAGCCGCACCGGGCGCAGCGGGCACCACCACGGGCACCGACCAGAGCGCGGAGCCGAGCAGCCCCGAGTGCACAGCAACGAGCCGGGCTATGACGGGATGACGTTCGGGATGCCGTTTTGGTTTTCTCTGTATTTTTCTATGTGCATTAAAAAAGTAGGTCTAACCGTCATCTCGTCATGACTCCATCCGCTGATGCTGCCCTTGCTCGCCGAACCCCCGAGCATCTGAACGCCCGGCTGCGGGCACGCGAGAGCCCCGGCGGTCTCGTCGACTGCCGGGGCATCTTGCATGGGGTCAGAGGGCCTACGGAGCGTCGGGAGCGCCCGGCGGGGTGACCGGTGGGTCTACCTCCGAACCGTCCGCATGGCGCGGCGTGAGGTCCACCAGTACGACCCGCCCAGTACCGCCCGGCTCACGTACCGGCTGAACGCCGCGCGGCATGTACGTCCCACCGCCCGGCTCTCCCGTCGGCGTATCGGACCAGCGGGGCCGACCCTGGGCATCCCGCGGAAAGTACGGGTAGTCCCCGTTCGGTCCGGGGTCGAGTGCGTCAGTGGCCAAGGTCAGTCCGTCCCCGAGACGTAGGCTTCCCGCGTCTCGTCCAGCTCGTGCGCAAACTCCGCGGCCCTTGCTGCCGCCTGCTTCTCTACGGCCCCAACGATCTCGTCAAGGATCCGCGCGTCGTACCAACGCTGTTCGGGTGCAGTGACCGCCTCACCCAAAGCGGTCTGTGCTCGCTGGGCTTCCGTGACGATGTGACCTCGCCTGTAGCGGGCCGCCCGGTATTCGACGTACGCAACGAACCACGGCTCTTCGGCGAGTAGTTCAACAAACCGTACGTGTGCGTCGTCACCGGAATGAGCGGCGGTTTCGGCACGTTCCCGCCAGGACTCGACAACGCCACGGTTGTAGGCGGCAGCCCGCTCAGCGCGTCGTGCTGCCTCTATTTCCTGGGCATCCTGCAACTGTGCCTGAGCGTCAGCGAGCGGACCGGACAGCTTGTCTGCCTGCGCCCGCAGCTTCGCGACCCGTTCGGCAGCCTTTTCAATCTCAGTAGCCATGTTCACTTGCCTTCCTTGGTCACGTCACGCCCGTACGCAGCCGCGTACGTCTTGTCGCTCTGGTAGTAACCGAGACTCATGCGCGCCGTGCTGTTCATCCGCTCGAAGATCTCGGGGCGAGAAACAGCGAGTTCCGCAAGCTCTTCCATCTGCTCGCTGTACTTCCAAGCATCAGCGCGGATCTGTCCCTTGTTGCGCGGGCCGTCCAGGAATTCGGCATCGCTGAGGAATTCGTTCATCGTCTGTCCTTGTTTCGGTGTGTGATTTCGGGCATGAAAAGCCCCCATGGCTCGGCATGGGGGAGATCGGGTTCCGCTGCGGACACCAGGCAGCCCCGGCGGTCACATGGACGGTCCGGGGCTGGCGGGTGTGGTTTGTCAGGCGGCTAGGTGGTGGCTCTGCTGCCTGCCGGGCTTGATCGTGCTGCCCGGTGTGGGAGTGTCGCCGCGTGCCTCGCTGGCGGTGTTCTCGGCTTCGGTGACGGCCTCTTCTATGGCTGGGTCCAGGTCGCCGCTGATGGTGAACTCGACTCGACGGAGATCCAGGGTGCGCCACCCGCCCTTGGTTCCGCGCTTGACCGTCAGACGCGCCCCCGCGTCGATGAGCATGGTGCGCCGTGCCGTGGTGTCACCGCTGTTCCAGTCGTGCGCAAAGGTGCGCCCCGTAGGTACAACGTCCCGTCGCGTCATGGTTTTCTCTCGCATTTCCAGTTCGGCCAAGCGCGCTTCCAAGGAGTCGGCGCGCTTCTGCCAAGCCGCCATGCCAGCTTTGGACTTGCGCCGGTCGCGCTGTTGGTCGTGGTCTTCCATCTCGGCCACGGTGGCATCAATCTCGGGTTGCGGGTCGTAGCCAGGTATTTCTGTCACGCGGGTGATCTGTACGGGTCCGGCAGCCTTGATGAACTCGGCGCTCACGTAGTCGTCCACCCACGTTCCACGGACGGTGGCCGGAGCCGGGCAGTGCGTCCCGTACTTGTACGAGCTGCACCCGTAGTTGTCCGAGGACCGACTGAAGTACATGCGCCCCTCGCAGCCCGCGCAGTGGATGACGCGCAGCAACAGCGCGGACGAGTCGGGGCGCTCGGGCGCCTTCTCCGCCGTGGGCTTGGGGGCAATCAGCGCGCCCACCTGGTCGAACTCTTCGCGGGTGAGGATGGGGGCTGTGGTGGCCATGACGGGTGCGCCCTGGTCGTCGCGCACAGGGACACCGCCCGAGACCTTCCACCCCATGAGCGCGGGGTTCGCCAACAACTTGCCGATGGTCTGTGAGCGCCACTGTGCGGGCTTCTTCTCCGAATCGGGGCTCTCGACGACACCGCCCGTGGCTTCGGCCTTCTTGCGTGCCTGGTGCGCTGCCCAGTGGGCGGACGGGGACAGAACTCCGTCAGCATTAAGGATCTTCGCAATGCTGTGCAGCGACGTGCCCGCAAGCAGAAGGGCAATGATGCGCTCGATGACGCGTACCGCGATGGGGTCCGGCGCGAGGGTCCAGCCCACTCCACCGTGTTCGGCGGGCATCGGAACGGGGATGTAACCGAATGAGGGCCGACCCCCGCCACGCCAACGCAGCGGCATCACACGCATGGCCGCCTGTGCCCCGGTGACTCGATCGCTGGTGCTCTGTGACTCCACCTGTGCGGCAAAGGCGAGCATCATCATCATGAGCTCGGACATTGGGTCCATGGGATTGCGGAAGTCGAACACCAGTCGACCCCCGCCGATCCCCTCGGCAAAGACGAGCATCTTGCGGTGCTGCTTCGCCCACTTGGCGAGTTCGTGCATGTCGCTCATCGACCGAATGGCACGGTCAAAGCGCCACCACACCAGGGCGTCGAACGCGTCGGGTCGAGCGAGCCAACCGCCGAGCTGCGGACGGTCGAACGGGCCGATCTTTGACGCGCTTACGTCAAGGTCGACGGCTTCGCGGACCTGGTCGCCCTCGCCGAACTCGATACCGAGGGATGCCGCCGCAATGTCGTCGGCCTCGCGCTGCCGCTCTGGGCTGGTCGTCTCGTCCGTGCGGACAGACAGCCGGATGCACCGCACGCCCCGCAGGGTCTCCCGCCCCGCGATCGCTGCTGTCTCGGTTGCCTTCATGCTGTCTGTAGAGACCGGCGAATTCCCACGCACCGATCCGGTGCCCTTGACCTGCGACGATGTGACCATGACCCGACGGCTCCAGAACTGTCAGTCTGGAACATCGGGGCTTCCCGAAAGCCTGCTGCGCAGGGGCCTTGGTTGCCGTCAATCACCGGCTCCGCCGAGTTCGTCCTCAAACGCCGGACGGGCTGAAAATCCAGCCCTCCGGCGTATGAGGAGCGGGGGTCTGGGGGCGGAGCCCCCAGGTAGGTCCGGGGCGCAGGCACGGTTTCCGGGAAGGGGCGGGGTTGGGGAAAGGTCTTGGGCCTAGCCGACCTCCCCCGCCCGCACGACCTCCCTGATGCCCCGCGCAGCCAAGTGCGCCGAGTCATCAGCCCTACTGGCCAGCACAGTGGTGGGCCGGACCCCGTCCGCGACGAGGCCCATGAAGGCGTCGAACACCGCACCCCCGGGCGCGCACGCGGACCGCGCCGAGGTCGAGTCGTCCACCACCACGGCAGTGGCCCGCACCGCAGGCGCATACTCCCGCCCCCGCCACTCCTCGGCGATCCGGGCCAGCGCCTCACCCCCCGGCTTCACCTGCCCGTCGTTGGTCAGCAGACCGAGGCTGTACTCAAGTTCGGGGAAGTCCGCAAGGCCCCGCGACACATCGTGCGAGCACCACCACGTCACCCCCCACACATCCGCGCAGTCGAGCGCCGCCTGAACCGTCGCCCCGGTGAAGGACGCCGCGTGCTCGGCGGGGATGAGGGGAGCGGGCGCGCCCACCTCCTGGAGCCAGACGGGGCGGTGCGGATCGTCCGCCCACGCCTTGGACAGCTCGATCATGTACGCCGCGTGGTGCGCGGTGGCGACCCCCTCACGGCCGTGCCGCTGGGCCGTGCCGTTGAACACCCAGGAGTGCACGGCGGTCGCGCCGCCGAGCCGCGCGGCCTGGGCCGGGGTGAAGGGCTGGTCGTCCTGGTACCAGGCGGCGTCGTACTCGGCGTGCAGATGCAGCTTGCCGGGCGCCCCCTCCTCGCACGCGGCGAGGACCCGCCGCAGCCACTCCCCCGCCTGCTCCTGCGTGATGCGGTCCGGATCGGGGTGCGGTCCCGCCGAGAACTGGTTGACCTCGTTGCCGATGGTCATGCCGATGAAGTTGGGCCGGTCGGCAAGGGCGGCGGCGAGCGTACGCAGGTAGGCGACCTCCCCCTCCACCACATCCGGATCGGTGAAGATGTTCCGCCGGTGCCACGTCTGTGTCCACGCGGGCAGGAAGTCGAAGCTCGACAGGTGCCCCTGCAGTCCGTCGACGTTGACGTCGAGCCCGCGCTCGGCCGCGGCGTCCGCGAGGGCGACGAGCTGTTCCACGGCGCGCGGCCTGATCAGGGTGCGGTTGGGCTGGAAGTACGGCCAGATCGGGAAGACCCGGATGTGGTCGAGGCCGAGCGCGGCGATCGCGTCGAGATCGGCGCGCACGGCGTCGATGTCGAAGTCGAGCCAGTGGTGGAACCAGCCCTGGCTCGGCGTGTAGTTCGCACCGAAGCGCGGCGTGGACGATGCGGGCGATGCGGGCGATGCGGACGGTACGGGCGGTGTGTCGGCAGAAGGCACACGAGTGGTGCTAGGCATGCGAGTCCTGGTTCTCCGGGGTGCGGGGGATCCGGTGCGGGGCCCGGTGTGCGGGTGGTGAAGTACGGCGGCGGCTCAGCCCTTGACGGCTCCCTCGCCCACCCCGCGGAAGAAGTACCGCTGCAGGCAGGCGAAGAGCACGATCAGCGGAAGGACGGCGATGACCGTGCCCGCGGCGACGAGCCGTTCGTCGTTGGCGAAGGTGCCGTGCAGATAGTTCAGGCCGATGGTCAGGGTGAACTTGTTCGGGTCGCTCAGCACGATCAGCGGCCACAGGAAGTCGTCCCACGCGCCCATGAAAGCGAAGATCGCCACCACGGCGAGGGTTCCCTTGACCGCGGGCAGGGCGATCCGCAGGAACCGCTGCCATACGTTCGCGCCGTCGACGTACGCCGCTTCCTCGATCTCGTACGGCAGGTTCAGGAAGGCGTTGCGCATCAGCAGGACGTTGAGCGCGGAGACGCAGGCGGGCAGCAGCACACCGATGAGGGTGTTGTTCAGGCCCAGCTCCCGCATGGTCGTGAACTGGGCGATGATGATGCCCTCCACGGGCACCAGCATGGCGAGGATGAAGACGAGCGTGGCCGCTCTGCGGCCCCGGTAGCGCAGGCGCGCGAGGGCGTACCCGGCGAGGGTGGCGCCCACGCAGTTGGTCACCACGTTGGCGGCGGCCACCTTCAGCGAGTTGAGCGCGTAGTCCCAGACGGGGATGGTGTCCGCGACCCGCTCGTAGTTGTGGAAGGTCGGGTTGCTCGGCAGGAACTTGGGCGGAGAGCTGAAGATGTTCTCGTGCGGCCCCTTCAGGGATGTGGACAGCTGCCACAGGAAGGGGCCGACCATCACCGCCAGTACGGCGAGCAGGAGTGCGTAGCGCAGGACGATCTCCCACACGGGCATCCTGCGGCCGTTCTCGTCGGTGATCCGCCCGCGCTTGCGGGCGCCGGGCTTGCGGGCCTTCCCCTGGGCCTTCTTCTCCGCCTGCCCGGTCTTGTGCGTGTCCGTCGTCGCGATGCTCACGCGTCCTCCTTCCGGTCCGCGCGCAGCACGAGCAGCATCAGCGCGACGGTGACGATGAAGACGACGACCGAGATGGCCGACGCGTACCCGACGCGGCCGGTCAGGCCGGTGCCGACGCGCTGCACCAGCATCACGAGCGTGGTGTCCTCGCCCGCGGGGCCGCCGTTGGGCCCTGCCATCAGGTAGACCTCGGTGAACACCTTGAAGGCGGCGACCGATGACAGTGCGGCGACCAGGACCATCGTGGAGCGCACGGCGGGGACGGTGACCGTGAAGAAGCGGCGCACCGCGCCCGCGCCGTCCACCGAGGCGGCCTCGTGGAGTTCGCGCGGCACGTTGGCGAGGGCCGCCAGGTAAATGATCATGTAGTAGCCGAGGCCCTTCCAGACCGTGACGGCCATGGCGCTGAACAGAAGCAGCCACTGGTCGCTGAGGAAGCCGACCGAGCCGACCCCCACCGCTTCGAGCACCGCGTTGACCAGACCCCGTTCATCCAGCATCCACACCCAGATCAGGCCCACCACGACGATGGACGCGACCACCGGCGTGTAGAACGCGGACCGGAAGAAGGTGATGCCGGGGATGTGCTTCTGGACGAGCATCGCGAGCAGCAGCGGCAGCAGTACGAGCGCGGGGACGACCCCGACGATGTAGAGCGCCGAGTTGCGCAGGCCGATCCAGAACATGTCGTCGTGCAGCAGCTCCCGGAAGTTGTCCAGGCCGACGTACTCCCCCGGGATCAGGGTCCGTTTGTCGGTGAAGGAGTTGATGAGCGTGCTGACGAACGGGTAGAGGATGAAGATGCCGACGATCAGCAGCCCGGGCGCGGCGAACAGCCAAGGGCTTGAGGGCAGTTGACGCCTGATGCGGCGCCGTGGGCCGTGATCGGCGGCGGCACGGGGAACGGTGGCAGCGGCACGGGAAGCCGTGGCGGCGCTTGAGCTTTTCATGGTGGGGGTCCCGTGTCGTCTTCTCAGCTCTGCTTCAGCAGCCGGTCGCAGTTCTTGACAGCGTTGTCAAGCGCTTCCTTGGGGCTCTCCTTGCCCTGCAGGGCCTTGCCCACGCTGTTGCGCAGCTCGATCTTCATCTGCTCGCTGAACAGCACGGGCGTGTAATTCACCGCGGTCTTGATGGACTTGGCGGCTTCGATGCGCACGCGCGTGTCATCCGTCCCGTCCCCCTTGGTGAAGTACGGGTCGTCGAGCGAGCCCTCCGTGCTGGGGAAGATCGCGACCTTCTTGGCGAAGGACATCTGGTGCTGGGCGTCCGTCACGTAGTGGGCGAAGGCCACGGCGGCGGGCGTCTGCTTGGTGCGGGTGTTGACCATCACCCCCATCACGTACATGTTGTCCTTGCCCGTGTTGGTGATCTGCGGGGTGATCCCGATGTTCTTGTAGAGAGAGGGGGCGTCCTTCTTGAACTTGCCGAGATCCAGGGCGCTTCCGGGGTTCATGGCGACGGCCTCGGTGAGGAACTTCTTGCCCGTCGACTCGGGCGTCGCGTTGAGCGCCTGGCCGTCGAGCGCCTTGACGTCGTACAACTCCTTGTACTTCTTGAGGAGTTCGACGCCCTTGGCGCTGTTGAAGGTGAACTTGGTGCCGTCCTTGTCCATCAGCGGCACGCCGTAGCGGCCGAAGTCCTCGATGGTCGGGATGTTGGCGAGCGTGGCGGTCTTGCCCTTGCTCTTCTTCGACATCTGCATGGCGTCGTCGAAGAGATCGTCGAACGTCTTCGGGGGCTTGTCGGCATCGAGCCCCGCACTCTCGAAGAGCCGCTTGTTGTAGAAGAGCGGCCCGGTGTTCAGGTACCAGGGGAAGGCGTACGTCCCCTCCGTACCCGGTATCTGGTGGCTCTTCCACGCCCCCGGCAGGTACTCCTTCTCGTACTTCCCCGCGGCCTTGTCCAGGTCGAGCGCGAGGCCGGCCTTGGCGAGCGGGGCCACCAGGTCGGGCGAGACGTTGACGACGTCGGGGAGGGTGCCGGCTGCGGCGTCGGCGCTGATCTTGTCGGCATAGCCCTCGCCGGGCTGGTCGATCCAGTTCACCTTCGTGCCCGGGTACTTCTTCTCGAAGCCGTCGACGACGCCTTCGAAGTAGGGCTTGAAGTTGGCCTTCAGGTTCCAGGTCTGGAAGGTGATCTCGCCCTCGATCTTGCCGGACGCGTCCGTCGAGCCGCCGCCGTCACCTCCTTCGCCGCAGGCGCTCAGCGGCAAGAGCACGGCAAGGGCGGCGGCAGCGGCGGCTGCCCTTCTGGGAATGCGGGGGTGGTGGGAGATGCGCACGGTGAAACGGCTCCTTTGCTCGGCCCAGCGTGAGGCAGACCTTGCATGGAACTGCGGTAAAAAGTCAATGGATTCGTTGACCAATCCTTGCTCACCTCGCCAACTATGCAGGTCAGAGCGTTCTGTTCGACTTCTTGCGGGGATCGACTAATGCGCTTTAGAGTGTGCTGGCTCAAGCGCATTAGTCTGCGCGCCACAGGAAAGGGGCATCACCGGTGCAAGGCAAGCGGTCCCCGGCACGCCGGCCGACCATGAAGGACATCGCGCGCCGTGCCGGAGTCTCCGAGAGCGCCGTGTCCTTCGCGCTCAACGACCGGCCAGGAGTCTCCGAGATCACCCGCGACCGGGTCCGCAGGGTCGCCGAGCAGCTGGGCTGGCACCCGAGCACGGCAGCGCGCGCACTGTCCGGTGAGGGCTCGGCGACGGTGGGCCTCGTGGTGGCAAGGCCCGCCGGGACGCTGGGCGTCGACTCGTTCTTCCTGCAGCTGATCTCGGGGATCCAGGAGGTCCTGGCGGAGCGTCAGCTCGGCCTGCTCTTCCAGGTGGCGGAGGACGTGACCGCCGAGTGCGCGGTCTACCAGCGGTGGTGGGCCGAGCGTCGGGTGGACGGCGTCCTGGTCGTGGACCCGCGCACGGACGACCCCCGCCCGGCGCTCCTCGACGAGCTGGGACTGCCCGCCGTCGTCACGGGCGGCGTGCCGGACCCGGACGCGCACCACCCCGCTCTCTCCACCGTCTGGGCGGACGACGCGGGCGCGATGGCGTCGATCGTGGACCACTTGCACGCCCTCGGTCACCGCCGCATCGTGCACATCGCGGGTCTGCCGGGACTCGCCCACACGGAGCGGCGGATCCGCACGCTGCGGGCCGAGGCGCAGCGGCGCGGCCTGTCCGAGGTCCGCTCGGTGACCACGGACTACTCGGACGCGGAGGGAGCGGCGGCGACACGGCGCGTGCTCTCCGCCGCGTCACCGCCGACGGCGCTCGTGTACGACAACGACGTCATGGCCGTCGCCGGGGTCGCCGCGGCGGCCTCGCTCGGGTTCGGCGTACCGGGGGACGTATCGGTGATCGCCTGGGAGGACTCGGCGCTGTGCCGGATGGTGCACCCCTGGCTGACGGCGCTCTCGCGCGACACGATGTCCTTCGGCCGGACAGCCGCCCGCGAGCTCCTGTCACTCCTGGACGACGGCCCCGCGGCCACGGTCCAGGTACCGCTGCCCACACTCATCGAGCGGGAGAGCACGGGCCGGGTGGCCGGGGGCTGAGCTGTCCCTCACTCCCCTGCCCGGCGAGCGGGCCTGTCGTACCCCGCCAGTACTGTGCCGGTATGGCGGACAGCTACGAACTCTCGATTGCGCTGGACCTGCGTGACGATCTCTCCGAGGGGGAGATCGCCGAGCTCCGGTGGCATCTCGGCCTGGGCCCTCGGCCGGTGACGCTGACCGTGGTGCGCGAGTTCCCTGTCGTGGTGGAGGACGACCGGGGCGAACTCGTCACGGAGGACACCCCCGTGCCGCTCCTGGGATGCCATGGCACAGCCTCCAAGATAGCCGGAGCTCTCACCTCCGTGCTGCTCCGGCGCAAGGACGGCTGGGCGTTGACAGCTCGGCAGGAGATCCACCCGGACGACTTCGATCTCGTCGGGGAACTGCTCACCTGGCTTGCGGCCAACGCCGCGAGCCACCACGAGCGCTTCGACGGCTCCGTACGCGTCGGCTGGACCAGGTTCTACGAGGACGACGAGACCAGTCCGCTGACGGTGCGCAACGGCGGGGTCGACTGGCCCTCGTGAGGCAAGTGGACGGGGGCGTGCTCGCGGGCGACGTCGTCCACGAGCACGGCCTCCGAGAGGCTTTCCCCTACACCCGCGACCGGTACAGGCCGAACTCCGCCACCCGCACCGCCCCGCGCGACCCCGTGACCCGAAGCCGCCACTCCCGCGCCCGCACCGGCGCGGCGAGCGTGAGGACCCGGCTCGCCCCCACCGTGTCCACCTCCGTCACCAGGGACCACCCGGCCCCGGCGGACACCCGCGCCTCGATCACCGCGTGTTCCAGCTGCTGCCCGCGCCGGATCTCCTCCCCGAGCCGGATCCGGTCGACCTCGCGCGCCTTGCCCAGATCGACGGTGAGCGTCCCCCGGGAGGGTGCCGGGCACGCCCACGCCGTGTCCGGGTCGCCGTCGACGGCGTACGACGGGCGGCGACCGTCACCGCTGACCCGCGCGCCTCGCGCGAGGTCCTGCGGCAGCTCGCGGCCGATCCGCTCGCGGAACTCCCGAAGGCGCGCCGCGTCCGCCTCGGGGAGCAGCCCCCGTTCGTCCGGCGGGATGTTCAGGAGCAGCACGGAGTTCCGGCCCACCGACCGGAACCAGATGTCCGTCAACTGCTCGACCGACTTGGGCTGTTCGTCCTCGTGGTAGAACCACCCCGGCCTGATCGAGACGTCACACTCCGCAGGCCACCACTGCACGTACTGGGCGACGGCTCGCGCATCGGCCAGCGCCTCCCGGCTCCCCTGGTCGGGCGCGTCGTACTTCAGGGCGTAGTCGATGCTCCCGTTCCCCGAGTCCTTGACGGGGACGACGCTCCACTCGTTCTCGCGCGCGAGACCGCCCTCGTTGCCGACCCACCGGACGTCGGGCCCGCGCACGGCGACCGTCGCGTCCGGGGCCAGGGCGCGGATGACCGCGTACCAGCTGTCCCAGTCGTACGTCTCGACCTTCTCCGGCGGGATGCGCCCCTGCGCCCCGTCGAACCACACCTCGTCGACGGGCCCGTACTCGGTGAGCACCTCGTAGAGCTGGTTGAGCATGTGCGCGCCGTAGTCGGTCGCGTCGAGGGTGAAGGATCGTACGGCGGCGGCGTCCGCGCGGTCGTCACCCTCCACCGGCGTGGGAATGGTGCGCCGCGAGCGGGCGCTGCCGTTGGCGTAGACGCCGTGCAGATACTGGTTCTCGTCGGCGGGCGAGATGTAGACGCCCACCTTGATGCCGTACCGGCGCAGCGAGTCGGCGAACGAGCGCAGTACGTCGCCCTTTCCGCCCTGCCAACTACTGCTCACCACACTGTGCTTGGTGTAGCGCGAGGGATAGAGCACGAAGCCGTCGTGGTGCTTGACGGTGAGGATGGCGAGCTTGAATCCGCCGTCGCGCAAGGCCCGTGCCCACTGGTCGGTGTCCAGGCCGGACGGCTGGAAGACGTCGGGGTCCTCGTCGCCCGTGCCCCATTCGAGGCCGGTGAAGGTGTTGACGCCGAAGTGCAGGAACGCGGTCTGCTCAAGACGCTGCCAGGCGATCTGCCGTTCGGTGGGCCGGACTCGGGAGGCCTTGGCGACGACCTCGTCCGGGGAGTCCTTGGGGCTGATAGGGATGCGGAAGGGCGGTTCCGGAGCGGCCTTGGCGGCCGTGTCCACGGAGCCGGGTGCGGCGAGCGCGAGGGAACTACTCGACGCGGCGACCGCCGTGGTGACGGCGGCGGTCACGAAAAGACGTCTGCTGAGAGTCATGGGCGTGCCGGTCTCCCTGTCGATTCTCGGGGCGATGGGATCAGCGGGGTCAGCGGGCTGTCAGCGGATTCAGCGAGCGGTCACGGTCCAGGTCGCCGGGGTCCGCTGATCCGCCGGGTACTGCTGAAGCCGCCCGTCATCGGCGACATACACGGACATGCGCGTGATCGCGTTCGTCAGCCGGTAGCCGCCCGGCGCCTTCACCAGCTGCCATCGCTGCAAGGTGTTCGCCGCGTCGCATGTCTCCTGAGTGACCGAACTGCCGGGCTCCAGAGGCACGTTGAGCGTGAGCTTTCCGCTGCGGGTCTCCAGGCAGGTGCCGTCCGCCGGGGACTTCAGCGTGACGTAGCCGTCGGCGGTGCGCTTGATCTCGTGGGCGGCGGGCTCCGCCTGCCCCTTGGCGTCCCGCAGGGTGTACGTTCCGTCCGTCACCGGCGTCTTCGTCAGATCCCGCCAACCCGGCGCGTGTCCGACCGACTTGGCGCGTGCGGTGAAGTCGGCGTACGTCGGATCCGGATGCGCGGATCCCCAGGTGACCTGGGCGACATGGCTGAGCGGCATCGCCATGGAGGCCGCCACCTCGTTCTCCGTCTCGCCCCGGCCGTTGTCCGGCCACAGGCTGATCTTCGCGCCGGTGATGCCGTTCCGCGAGGCGAGCTTCTCGCCCTCGAAGCTGCGCGGGTCCCACGCCTTGTCGTACAGCGCCTTGGTGTCGGTGTGGAAGCCGCCACGGACGAGGTAGAGGGAGTATGCGGCGTTCTGCAACGGGTAGCCCTGCGCGATGAGTTGGCTGGGCTTCGTCTTCACGTCGAGCCAGTGCTCCACGCTCGTCCCCGCCGCGACCGGGACCGTGTTCGCGCCGGTCAGGCCGTCGTTCCAGATGCGCAGCTGCTTGCCCTTGTCCGCCGCGTACGCGTGCACGCGGTTCACGAAGTCGACGAAGGCGTCCTGCGGGGTCGCGTTCTCGCCGTACTTCTTCTTCGCGTATTCGAGGATGTGGGGATACTTGGCGAAGTCGGAGCCGAGCATGTACTCGTCGGCGCCCATGTGCCAGGACTTCGCGGGGAACACCTCGGCGTACTCGTCGATGAGGCTGGTGTAGTACGCGAAGGCCTCGTCCTTGGTGATGTCCAGGCGCGACGGTTGCGGCTTGCCGTCGGAGTCGGTGAGCTGGAGGTCGGTGCGTTTCTCAAGCCAAGGGTCCATATGGCCCGGGGAGTTGATCTCCGGGATGATCGTGACGTGGTACTTCTCGCCGAGGGCGACGAGACGGCGTATCTCGCTCTTGGAGTAGTAGCCCCAGCTGTTGGCCTCGGGGTGCTTGTCGCTCTTCACCTTGAGTTCGAGGAGCAGCTGGTTCTGCTTGTTGTACGCCATGTCGCGTACGAGGTTCTCCAGCCAGGGCGTCGAGATGTGGATGTAGCAGGCGCAGACGCCCACGCCGCGCTCTTTGTACCGGGGCACGTCGACCGTGCGTCCGGCCGGTACGCGGTCGCTCCGGGCGAGGAGCTGAAGGAGGGTGCGGGTGCCGTAGAAGGCTCCGGCGCCGGTCGCGCCGGTAATCGTCAGGCGCTTGCCCGCACGGAGTTCGTACCCTTCGGCGCCGAGCGGCTTTCGCGCGGGAGCGACGTCGATCACGATGTCGCCGTCGCGCGGGGCGCTTCCCGTGACCGGCACCCGGCCTTCGCCCGCGGCGCGCAGATCGTCGGCGAGGGTACGGGCGACTTCGCGCGCCGCCTGCCCGTGCGCGACGAGGCGGGTGGCAGGACCGTAGGCGTAACTCCCCTTCCCCGGCGTCCAGTCGGCGAGCGCGGGGACGGTGCGGGGCGGGTCCGTGGCGGGCTGCGGGGTCCCGGCGGCCTGGGCCGCCGGGACCGGTGCCGCGAGCAGCAGCAGGGCCACTGCGACGACTCTGAGTCGGCGTAGCCGCGCACGGGGCGCCAAAATCATGCGCATGTCAGTCATGACATCCGATGATTCAAGCGCCTCATCAGGGTGTCAATGCATTGCTCTCGGCGGGGACTTGGACATTTGCGCCGCCCTGCATCGATCCATCGGATGAATTACGGGACACTGGACCAGGGACACGGGCTACGGCCTCCGTCAGCCCGGCCAGGTGCCCGTCAACCGGCGCGCGGCGACCGCGCCACCACGGTCGACGGTCGCCTTGACCACCGCGAAGATCGCACCCTGCAAAGTGGCCGCCAGCAGAATCTCGCCCCAGTCGCGGTCCTCATCGGTGGCATCGGGAGCGTCGTCATCGTGTCCGATCACCTTCCACGCCTGTTTGAAGAGCCCGCCCGCGGCCATACCGGCGAGCGCGCCGAGAGCGAGGCCGACCGGCTTGTACGCGATCTTCGATGCCTTCACACCGCGCTCCCCTGCTTCCGCTTGCGCCTCACCAGTACGTACGTGACGAAGAGCGTCGCGCCGCCGGCCGCGAGAAACGCGGTGCGGTGGTTGCGGACCTGCTCCGGCGCCTTGTCCTGCCACACCTCGGTGGCCTGCTCGGCCGCTGCCTTCACCTGCCCGGTGGCAGTGGCCGCCTTGTCCTTGACCTGGTCGGGCACCTTGTCCTGGAGCACGTGGGCGGCCTCGGTGGCCTTCGCCACCGCCTGACCGCTCAGCTCCGCGGCCTTGGTGGCCGTCTGGCCCTTGATCGCGACCGCCTTGTCCTGTGCGCGTGCCTTGACGTCCGCCTTGGCCGCAAGCGCCTCGACCGTCTCTCCCAGATCGTGACGGGTTCGCTCGACCTTCGCGCGCAGTTCCCCGGCTCCGGCGGTGTGCTTGTCGTGGGACTGGGTCATCGCTGTGCACTCTCCTTGATCTCTGCGACATCGGCCTTCACGCCGCCGATGGCCTGCTCGGGGACCGGCGGGGCGGCCCTGCCGACTTCCTTCTTGCCGGTCAGTGCCAGTACCGCGGCGATCAGACCGAGGACGGCGGTGACGACAAGACCCGCGGCCCACACCGGAAGCGGCACGGCGAGCGCCGCGATCGCGGTGGCGACGAGAGCCTGCAGGGTGAGGAAGCCGACGAGACCGGCTCCCCCGAACAACCCGCTGCCCTTGCCGTAACGCCTGGTCTTCTCCTTCATCTCCGCCTGAGCCAGCCGCATCTCGCCGCGCACCAGCTCCGACAGCTGCTGTGCCGCGCGCTGTACGAGATCGCCCACCGGCTCACTGGTGGGGGCGGTTCGTCCGCCGCTGTCACGGCCTGTGGTGTGCGGGTCTGCCTGGGCCATCGTCATCAACCTCCTGTCTGTTCTGCGGCCGAGTACCCCGATCTCCGCGATCGGCACATGGCCGGTGGACGCGATCACGCCGGGCGGCGTCACTCCTCCATGCGCCGGTGGTCCTGCTCGTCCCAGGCGCGGGTGTCGCGGGGCGGTACGTAGGGCTCCTCCTCAGGAGGGAGACCGCCGGCGATGGCCCGCTGACGGGACAGCTCCGCGTCGAACTCCAGGCCGAGCAGGATCGCGATGTTGCTGAGCCACAGCCACACGAGGAAGATGATCACTCCGGCCAGCGCGCCGTAGGTCTTGTTGTAGGAACTGAAGTTCCCCACGTAGAAGGCGAATCCGGCCGAGGCGATCAGCCAGATCAGCAGCGCGATCACGCTGCCGGGGCTGACCCACCGGAAACCGCGGCCCTTCACGTTCGGCGTCGCCCAGAACAGCAGCGCGATCATGAAGGTCACCAGGACGACGAGGACCGGCCACTTCGCGATCGACCACGCTGTCAGCGCCGCGTCACCGACCCCCAGGGCCGACCCCACGGTGTGGGCGAGACCGCCGGTGAACACCACGATGAGCGCGCTGATGACGGCCAGCGTCAGCAGCACCACCGTCACGCCCACCCGGACCGGAAGGACCTTCCACACGGGCCGCCCCTCCGGCATGTCGTACACGGCGTTGGCCGTGCGGATGAATGCCCCCACGTACCCGGAGGACGCCCACACGGCAAGCACGAGGCCGACCACCGCTATGACGGAGCCGACACCGCCCTGGCCCCGCAACTGCTCGACGGCGTCGCTGATGATGTCCCTCGCCGAACCGGGCGCGAGCTTCTCCAGGTTCTTGAGGAGCGAGTCGATGGCCGACTCCCCCACGACACCGAGGAGAGAGACAAGGACCAAGAGCGTAGGAAACAGTGAAAGGACCCCGTAGTAGGTCAGCGCCGCGGCCCGGTCGGCCAGCTCGTCGTCCTTGAACTCCCGGACCACGCCGGTGACGACCGCCCGCCAGGACCGCTTCGGCAACTGCGTGGGTTCGGCCGGCTCGCGGTCCGCGCTGTACTCGGCATCCGATGTCCCGTTCATACTCCCCGGAGTAACCCGCTTCGGCCCGGCCATGCACGGTTCGGACATACGC
>NZ_JBHTSF010000025.1:0-78291 GCF_042795295.1 Streptomyces sp. NPDC056486 | reverse complement strand
GGAAAAACCCGCGCGAAGCGCGGACCGGTAGGTGGCGACCACCGACGTCCACCGCCGGGTCGCAGCCGAAGAACAAGCCCCAACCCACCCACAGCACCACCACATCGCCGGGCAATCGGGCTGGCGGGTGGGGAAAAACCCGCGCGAAGCGCGGAAAGGCGGTCGGCCCCACCCCGGGGCACCCCCATTCCGCCACCCCCAGCGGGAGCTCAGGAGTGGCCGAGATCCTCCCCCGCCCCCACCAACGTCACCGACCCCGAGTCGGCCGCGGGCCGCAGGGGCAGGACGTCCACCCGGGTCTCGTCCAGGACCGGCGCGGCAGGCCGCGTCGGTGTCGGCATCACGGCCGCCTCCGAATGGCCCCCGCAGCCGTACGCGAGGGACACGACATGCCCGTCCGCAGGACCGAACTCATTCGCGCACACCCCGAACGCCTGCCCGAGCGATCCGCCAATCGGGGCAAGGAAGCCACAGCTGACGCACGATGCGGGCGCCGCCTGCGCCATCGCCGTCTTCGCGCCGTGCGACTCCTCCCAGCGATCGGCCGCGGCATGCAGCCCGTAGCGGGAAAGGACGCGCGCCCTGCGCATACCGAGCTCGTCCGCGATCGCGGCGATCGAGCCACGCGCGGGCGCCGACGGCAGCTCGGCGGGCGGGCCCTCGGTGATCTCGGCGTCCTCCGCCTCGACCAGCTCCGCCATCTCCTCCGAGAACACGGAGTTCGGCGGCGGCTCCTCCTCGCCGGAGAATCCGGGTTCGAGGCGCAGGTCCTCGGCGTCGGTCGGAAGGAGGTCCCCGGGACCCATGTCGCCGGGGCGGAGCCGCTCGCTCCAGGGCACCCACTCGGGGGCGAGGAGCGCGTCGGGCCCAGGAAGCAGCACCGTCTCGTCGAGCGTGACGATCTTGCCGCGCGAGGCGCGGGCCACCGTCACCGCCCAGCGCCAGCCCCGGTAGCCGAAGTCCTTGCACTCGAACAGGTGCGTGACGACGCGGTCGCCCTCGACCACGACCTCCACATGCTCACCGACCACACCGGGTGCGGCGGTCTCCTCGGCCGCTTCCCTGGCCAGTCCCACCGCCTCGGCGCACAGGCGGTCGGGAGTACGCGGGGTACGCGGGGTACGGCTTCGCGTTGTCGCTGCGCTCACAGGTATCGCTTCTCCATTACGCCGTCTCACGAGTGCGCCACCCATACGCGGGGGTGCGGACGGAGCGGACCGGAGGGCCGCGTCGACGTCCGCGCCCGAACGTCCTCGGGCGCACCTACGTCATCCATTCTGCGGGATGACCGAGAGGCGCGCGGCCAAGAACAACCGCCGCAGGCGCGCTACGCACGCTACCTTCTCCTGGCCCCTGGGCCTACACCGGCGTGCCCGCACCCTGCATCGGGGCCCCAGGTCGTTGCCGCTTCGTTGCCGCTTCGCGGCGGTTTTCCCGCTCACCCACCCGATTGCCCAGAACCGCCCCGCAGCGGATTTCCGATCCCCCGCCCGATTGCCCCACAGCGTATGCGCACTAGTACACGCCTTTAAGGGGCACTATGACGAGGTGGCTGCCGCGCGGTTGTCGTCCCAGGGAGTGAGCAGCGGACGTCGCCCGGTGCTCAACCGGGCCGCCCGCTGGATCGGTCGCGCCCTGCACCTGCCCTTCACCGGCACGGCCCGCGGTATCCGCAAGGCCACGCACGCGCACGGTGCGGGCGAGTCGGGGCTCGGCAAGCTCATCGAACTGCACGCCGTGAACGGCGCGGGCGACGTGATGATCACCATCGCGCTCGCCTCGACCGTCTTCTTCTCCGTGCCGACGGACGAGGCCCGCGGCCGTGTCGCCCTCTATCTCGCCATCACCATGGCGCCCTTCACTCTCCTCGCCCCCGTCATCGGCCCCCTCCTCGACCGCCTCCCCCACGGCCGCCGCTACGCCATGGCCGCCGCGATGCTGGCCCGCGCCCTGCTCGCCCTGCTCCTCTCCGAAGCGGTGATCACCGGGAGTCTGGAGCTCTATCCCGCCGCGCTCGGTGTCCTGGTCGCGTCCAAGGCGTACGGAGTCGTACGGAGCGCCGTGGTGCCCCGGCTGCTGCCCAGAGGCTTCTCTCTGGTCAAAGCCAATTCGAGAGTCACGCTCGGCGGGCTGCTCGCGACGGGGATCGCGGCCCCCGTCGGCGCGGGACTACAGGCGCTCGGGCCGCGCTGGCCGCTGTACGGCGCCTTCGTCATCTTCATCGTCGGGATGCTCCTTTCCCTCTCCCTGCCGTCCAAGGTCGACTCGGCGAAGGGCGAGCACAAGGCACTGCTCGCGGCCGACGAGGAGCATCTGCATCTGCACGCCCGTGTCGAAGCCGCGACGGACACGTCCAAGAAGCGGCGCCTCGGCCTGCGTACGGTCGGACCCGCCGTCACGCACGCCCTCACCGCGAACGCGTCACTGCGCTGTCTCTCCGGCTTCCTCATCTTCTTCCTCGCCTTCCTGCTTCGCGAGGAACCGCTCGGCGGCCAGAGCGCCGCCGTGTCCCTGGGGATAGTGGGAGTCGCGGCCGGAGCGGGCAACGCGCTCGGCACCGCTGTCGGCGCGGGCCTGAGATCGCGGGCGCCCGAGGTCATCATCGTGACCGTCGTCGGCGTGGCCCTCGGCGTGGCGATCACCGCGGCGGTGTTCTTCGGAGCGGTGGGCGTCGCCTGTCTGGGCGCGGTGGCGGGCTTCGCGCAGGCCATGTCGAAGCTGTCCCTGGACGCGCTGATCCAGCGGGACGTACCGGAAGAGGTGCGGACCTCCGCCTTCGCCCGTTCGGAGACCATCCTTCAGGTGGCGTGGGTGGTGGGCGGCGGAATCGGCATGGCCCTGCCGCTGATCGGGTCACTGGGGCTTTCGGTGGCCGCGGCGATCGTCGCCATCGGCTGGCTGTCGACGGCGCGGGGCCTGCTCTCGGCGGCCCGGCACGGCGGGAAGCGGCGGCCGCGAGTGGCATGAGTCCGGCAACGTGAGTGGCGTGAGCCCGACAAATCAAGAGGGGCGGCACGCCGCGACCCCCACGTGGCGAGACGGCACGGGGTGCCCGATAGCCTTCGCCCATGACCTCCCTGCTCCGCGGCGGAGCCGCACTCGTTCACAGCTCGGCGCGCCGTCGCCGTTCCGTGGCCGCCATTGGCGCTGTCTCCGCCGGACTCCTCGTCCTGTCGGCCTGCGACAAGCCGACGCCCCTCGCCACCGTCACGGTCGGCAGCGACTCGGTGAACACCGAGGCCTCCTGCTACAACGACGGCAAGGAGCTCGATCAGTCCCAGCTGCAGGGCTGCCTCAAGGACACGGACGTCAAGTCCATCAAGGTCGACCCCGACGAGAAGGTCCGCTTCGGCGTCGACCCCGAGGTCGCCGAGAAGGGCTGGACGCTCCTGATGAACGGTCAGCCGCTCACCGAGGCCAGCAAGAAGACGTACGTCGTCATCCCCGGCAGCGTCTTCTTCAACCAGCAGTACGGCGGCGGCTCCAAGTCGACCACCGTCAGCCTGCTCGAGGGCGGCAAGGGCTCGACCGCCAAGGCGACGGGCCTGTGGTCGTTCAAGCTCAAGAAGGACTCCTGACCACGTCCTCCCCCGGTGGCGCTCGCGCCCCTCGCGTACTGGTGGCCACCGCCGTCCCCGCCGAACGGGACGCGGTGGCTGACCGGCTGCCTCCGCACGCCGACGCCGTCGCTGTCGGCGTCGGCCCCGCGGCCGCCGCCGCGCACACCGCGGCAGCCCTCGCGCGCGGCCCGTACGACCTCGTGATCTCCGCCGGAATCGGCGGCGGCTTCAAGCCCGACGCGGCCATCGGCTCCCTCGTGCTCGCCGAAGAGATCACCGTGGCCGATCTGGGTGCCGAGACGCCCGACGGTTTCCTGCCCGTAACCGAACTCGGGTTCGGTGCCGTCACCCACCTGCCGCCCCTTTCCCTCGTACGGGAAATGGCCGCTGCCTGCGGCGCTCTCACCGGCACCGTCCTGACCGTCTCCACCGTGACCGGCTCCGCCGAGCGCGCCGCCGAGCTGCGGCGACGCCATCCGCGGGCGCTCGCCGAGGCGATGGAGGGATTCGGCGTCGCCGAGGCCGCCGCCGCGTACGCACTGCCCGTCCTGGAGATTCGCGCGATCTCCAACGCCGTCGGACCGCGGGACCGCGGAGCCTGGCGGATCGGCGAGGCCCTCGGCGCGCTGGGAGGCGCGTTCGGGAAATTCGCGCCCGTACTGGAGAGTTGGAAACGGCATGACTGAATCGCCCACGCAGGACGCGAACCCGGACTCGGACCTGAACCCGGATCTGGACTCCTTGCAGATCGCTTACTCGCCCTGCCCCAACGACACGTTCGTCTTCGACGCCTGGGCCCACGGCCGGGTGCCCGGCGCGCCCGCGGTCGATGTGACGTTCGCCGACATCCACATCACCAACGGCATGGCCGAGCGCGGCGAGTTCGACATGCTGAAGGTGTCGTACGCCGTTCTGCCCTGGGTCCTCGACGAGTACGCCCTGCTGCCGTGCGGCGGGGCCCTTGGACGCGGCTGCGGTCCGCTGGTCCTCACCCGGGAGGCCGGGGTCGACCTCACCGGCAAGACCGTCGCGGTGCCGAGCGAGAAGTCGACGGCGTACCTGCTGTTCCGGCTCTGGGCCGCGGACACCCTGGCCGGTGGTGACGTGGGCGAGATCGTGGTGCTGCCCTTCGACCAGATCATGCCCGCGGTGCGGGACGGCAAGGTCGACGCGGGGCTCGTCATCCACGAGGCGCGCTTCACCTATCAGAACTACGGACTCAACTGCCTTGCCGACATGGGCGAGCACTGGGAGAAGACGACGGGCCTGCCCATCCCCCTCGGCGCGATCATCGCCAAGCGGTCCCTCGGCGAAGAGCGTCTGCGGCAGCTCGCGGACACCGTGCGAACGTCGGTGCGGATGGCCTGGGACGACCCCGAGGCCTCGCGTCCCTATGTGCAGGAGCACGCGCAGGAGATGGACCCGGCCGTCGCCGACCAGCACATCGGTCTGTACGTGAACGAGTTCACGGCCGACCTGGGCGAGAACGGCTACGCGGCGATCCGCGGACTCCTCACGCGAGCGGCGGCGGAGGGACTCGTACCGCCCCTCGCGCCCGACGCACTCTCCTTCAGCCGATAATTCGGCCGGTAATTAGGCCGGTATCCACACGTCCGGCGGCCGGTATCTACACGTCCGGCGGCCGGTGTCTACACGTCCAGTTGGTCGGCGACCGCACGCAGCAGGCCCGCGATCTTCGCGCCCGACGCCTTGTCGGGGTAGCGCCCCTTCTCCAGCATCGGCGTGATGTTCTCCAGGACCGTCGTCAAGTCCTGGACGATGGACGCCAGTTCGTCGGGCTTGCGCCGCTGGGCGGCGGCCACGGACGGCGTCGGGTCGAGGATCGCCACCGACAGTGCCTGGTCACCGCGCTGGCCCGCCACTACGCCGAACTCGACGCGCTGGCCGGGCTTGAGTGTGTCGACACCTGCGGGCAGTACGGAGGAGTGCACGAAGACGTCGCCGCCGTCATCGCGGGAGAGAAAGCCGAAGCCCTTCTCGCTGTTGAACCACTTGACCTTGCCGGTAGGCACGTGAAGTCCTCGTCCTCGTACTTGTCGTCGTACGCGTCTATGCCGCGGAAAACGGCTCTGGATAGCACTACAGCGGGTCGCCCGACCCGCCGGAACCAAGAATATTGGTCCGGGGGCCGGTGACAAGACGTCCCCGGATTCTTCCTTCGGGCTGGGAACTACCCTGGTCGGGTGCGTGACAAAACCCAAGCGAATTCCGCCGGACCGGGCGATGGCCTGGTCCGTACCGGAGCGATCGTCTTCTTCGTCGGAGCCGTGGCCACTCTGGTCACGGTGGCCCCACTGTTCCTCGGCACCGACCCCTTCCCATCCATCGCATACGCGGTGTGCATGCTGATGGGCGTCGGATTCATCATCGCCGTGGCGGGAGTGCTGCGCGGTATCGCCGTCCAGCGCCGCCAGGCGAAATCGGCGGCCACTTAGCGGCGGTCGGCTCCGGCACCCGCGACGTACGCGTCGAGCCAGGCCGGGAACTCCGTCAGGTCGGTGAGCACGGCGTCCGCGCCCGCCGCGCGCAGTTCCGCTGCGTCGCACGGACCGGTCGCCACCGCGACGGAGAGCGCGCCCGCCGTACGCGCGCCGCGTACATCACCGGTGTGGTCACCGACGTACACCGCCGCGTCGTACTCGCGCAGCGCGTCCGCCTTCGCCTCGGCCCACAGCCAGCCGATCACCGCGTCCGCCTCGATGCCCAGGTGCGCCAGGTGGAGCTTCGCGTTCGGCTCGTGCTTGGCGGTCACCACGATCGCCCGGCCGCCGTGGGAGCGCACGGCCGCGACCGCCTCGCGGGCGCCGGGCATCGCGAGCGTGGGGGCGATGGCGTATGTGGGATAGATCTCACGGTAGCGATCACCCATCTCCTGGATCCGCTCCTCGGGGAACCAGTTGCGCAGCTCCTGCTCCAGGGGCGGGCCGAGCCGGGTGATGGCGAGATCGGCGTCTATGTACGTTCCCGTCTCGGCGGACAGGGCCCGGTAGGCCTCCCTGATGCCGGGCCGGGAGTCGATCAGGGTCATGTCGAGGTCGAAGCCGACCGTCAGAGCGCGTGAGGTGGTCATATGGCCATTGTGCAGAGGCCCGACGGCCGGGGCCGGGGGCCAGGGGCGCCCCCTTAGACTTAGCCAAGCCTTACCGCGCCTTCTCCTGCTTCTTACTGCGCCCGCTCAGCCCTACTGAACCGAAACGAGCTCAGCCGATGCGTGTGCCAGCCAGACGCGCTGTCGCGATGACGGCGGCCGTCGTGGCCCTGCTGCTCGCGGTCCTGTTCAGCCTCTCCGTCGGCGCCCGCGCGATCGCGCCGTCCGCCGTCATCGACGCACTCCTGCACGGCGGGCACAGCGACGCCGCCGAGGTCATCCGCGAGATGCGGGTGCCGCGCACGCTCATCGGCCTGATGGTCGGCGCCGCGCTCGCCCTCGCCGGCACGGTCCTGCAGGGCATCACCCGCAACCCCATCGCCGACCCCGGCATCCTCGGCGTCAGCCAGGGCGCGTCGGTGGGCGTGGTCATGGCCATCGCGTTCGCGGGGGTGCACACCCTGACCGGGTACGTCTGGTACGCCTTCGTCGGCGCGGGCATCGCGTCCGTCGCGGTGTACGCGATCGCCGCGAGCGGGCGGGGCGGGGCGACCCCCGTGAAGCTCGCCCTGGGCGGCGCCGCGATCAACGCGCTCCTGGTGTCCCTGACCACCGCGGTCCTCACCACCAAGGCATCGGCCCTGGACGAGTTCCGCTTCTGGCAGGTGGGCTCGCTCTCCGGGCGCGATGCGGAGATCGTCGGGCAGATCTGGCCGTTCCTGCTCGTGGGGCTGATTCTTGTGCTGTCCGTGGCCCGGGGGCTCGATGCGCTCGCCCTCGGCGAGGACGTGGCCAAGGGGCTCGGGCAGAAGGTCGCGACCGTGCGGATCGTCGGGGGGCTCGGGGCGACCGTGCTCACGGGGGCGGGCGTCGCCGCCGCCGGGCCCATCGCATTCATCGGGCTCGCGGTCCCGCATATCGCTCGCGCGATCGTGGGCAGTGATCATCGCTGGGTGCTTCCTCTGGCCGCTGTCCTTGGGCCTGTGATGCTGCTCGTCTCCGACACCGTGGGGCGGGTCATCTTTCCGCCCAGTGAGGTGCCTGCCGGGGTGATGACCGCGCTCATCGGGGTGCCGTTCCTTGTCACCCTGGTGCGCCGGAAGGCGGTTGCCGCGTGATGTCCGTTGCCTCTGAACCGCCGCTTCGCGGCGGAGGTCTCCCACCCACCCACCCGACTCGCCGCATCAAGCCCGCCGGGTACACCGTGCTTCGGGTTCGCCGGGTTGCCTTCCTGCTGCACCGCCGGGCGGCGGTAGCAGCGGTGAGCCTCGCTCTGCTCCTTGCCGCCTCCTGCCTCGCCTACCTCTGCGTCGGCGAAGCCTTCGTCCCGCCCGGTGAAGTCCTGAAGGTCCTGACGGGGCAGCCGTCACCCGACGAGCTGGTCGTGGGAACGCTGCGCGAACCCCGCCTGGTCGTCGGTCTCCTCGTCGGCGCCGCCTTCGGCGTCGCGGGCGGCCTCATCCAGACCGTCGCCCGCAACCCGCTGGCCAGTCCCGACATCATCGGCATCAGCCAGGGTGCGAGCGCCCTGACCGTGGGTGCGATGACCCTCGGGGTCACCTCGGCCAGCGTCCTGCCCTACCTCTCGGTGCTCGGCGGTATCGCCGCCGCCGCTCTCGTGTACGTCTTCGCCTGGCGCGGCGGCCTGCACGCCACCCGCTTCGTGCTCATCGGCATCGGCTTCGCGATCGCCCTGCGGTCCATCACCACGCTCTTCATGACCAAGGGCGACTATCTCGTCGCCCAGCAGGCGCAGATCTGGATGACGGGCTCGCTCAACGGCCGCGGCTGGGCGGAGGCCGGGCCGCTCTCCCTGACCCTGCTCGTCCTGCTCCCGTTCGTGTTCTGGGCCGCCCGCACCCAGCGCTCGGTGACCATGGACGACGACACGGCGACCGCGCTCGGGGTGCGCCTTGGGCACGTACGTCTCGGTCTCGTCCTGCTCGGCGTCGTCCTCGCCTCCGTGGCGACCGGCGCCGCGGGGCCCGTCGACTTCGTGGCGCTGCTCGCCCCGCAGATCGCCCGCAGGATCACCCGTACCGCACAGATCCCGCTGCTCTGCTCGGCGCTGCTCGGTTCGCTGATCATGGTCGTCGCGGACCTGCTCGCCCGCCGCCTCTTCTCGCCGACCGAGCTGCCGGTCGGGGTTCTCACGGCGGCCGTCGGAGCCCCGTACCTGATCTGGCTGATCGTCCGAAGCCACGGCGCCCGGCCCGGCAGCCGTTCCGTACGCAATGGAGGCACCTCGTGACCGCCGCCCGCCTCAGCGCCCGCGAGCTGACCCTCGCCTACGAGGACCGCGAAGTCGTGCACGAGCTCGACCTCGCGGTGCCCGACGGCAAGGTCACCGTCATCGTCGGCCCCAACGCCTGCGGGAAGTCGACGACCCTGCGCGCCCTCGGCCGCCTCCTCAAGCCCAAGAGCGGCGCGGTCCTGCTCGACGGCGACGCGCTCGCCAAGTTGCCGACCAAGAAGATCGCCCAGCAGGTCGGGCTGCTCCCGCAGACGCCGGTCGCGCCCGAGGCGATCACCGTCGCCGACCTCGTCGCGCGCGGACGCCAGCCGCATCAGCACTGGTGGCAGCAGTGGTCCGACGAGGACGAGCGGGCTGTGACGGAGGCGATGGAACGTACCGACGTCGCCGCGCTCGCCGAACGGTCCGTGGACGAACTCTCGGGCGGTCAGCGCCAGCGGGTGTGGATCGCGATGGCCATCGCGCAGGAGACGGACATCCTGCTCCTGGACGAGCCGACGACGTATCTGGACATCGCGCACCAGGTGGAAGTGCTCGACCTGGTGCGGCAGTTGGCCGCGCCCACCGAGGAGGGCGAGCGGGGGCGGACCGTGGTCGTGGTCCTGCACGACCTCAACCAGGCCGCCCGGTACGCCGATCACCTCGTCGCCATGAAGACGGGCCGGATCGTCGCCGAGGGCGCACCCGCCGATGTCGTCACCGAGGATCTCGTGCGCGAGGTGTTCGGTCTGGAGTGTGTGGTGGTACCGGACCCGGTGACGGGGTCGCCCCTGGTCGTCCCGGGGGCTCCGTGGGTCGCTCGATCGCGCCCGCAGCCCTCGTCCGACCGGAAGGTGGCCCCCAAACCATGACCGCCAGGACCAGTTCAGTGAATCGCCGCCGTGCCCTCGCCGCGGGGGCCCTCACCCTCGGCGGCGCGCTCGCGCTCTCCGCCTGCGGCTCGTCGGACTCCTCCGACAGCTCCGGCTCGGGGTCGGGCTCGGACTCGGGCAGGACGCGCGTCGTCAAGACCGCCATGGGAGACGTGAAGGTCCCTGTCTCCCCCAAGCGTGTCGTCGTCCTCGACACGGCCGAGCTGGACTCAGCGATCACGCTGGGCGTGCGGCCGGTCGGCTCCACGCACGTCGAGGCGTCATCGGGCTTCCCCGGCTATCTGCCCAAGGACAAGGTCAGCGGCATCGAGGACGTCGGCGAGATGCTGAACCCGAACATGGAGGCCGTCGCGGCCCTCAAGCCGGACGTCATCCTCACCAGCAAGATCCGGCACGCCGCGAAGTACGACCAGCTCAAGCAGATCGCGCCGACCGTGATGACGGAGAACACCGGCTACCCCTGGAAGCAGAACTTCCAGGTGCACGCCGACGCGCTGGGCAAGAAGGCCGAGGCGAAGAAGGTCGTCGCCGACTACGACGCGCACGCCGGGAAAGTCACCGCTGCCGTCGGCGGCCCGGAGAAGGCCGGGGCGACGAAGGTCAACGTCGTCCGCTTCGTGGAGGGCGCGGACATCCGCATCTACGGCGAGCGGACGTACATCGCCACGCTCCTCAAGGACGTGGGTCTCGGCCGTCCGGCCATCGCGGCCAAGGCCAAGGACGGCTTCTCGTACGACGTGTCGCCCGAGAAGATCGACCTCGCCGACGCGGACGTCATCTTCCGGTCCACGTACGGCGACCCGAAGAAGGCCAAGCAGTCGCAGACCGTCGGCAGCAGCCTGTGGAAGAACATGGACGCGGTGCGGAAGGGCCACGTCCACACCGTCGACGACGAGCTGTGGATCCAGGGCATCGGTTACACGGCGGCGAACAAGATCCTGGACGAGATGCGGACGGATCTCACGCAGCAGTAGTTGCAGCAGCAGTAGTAGTAGTAGTAGTCGCAGCAGTAATTACTGTCGCCGCTGCGATCTCCACAAGAGGTAGAGCGCGGAGGCGACGGCCGCGCCGCGTACCACCCACGGCCCGGTCTCGGCGATCGCGTCGCTCATGTGGCCGTCGACGATGGGAGCGCCCCAGCGGCGTTCGCTCCTGCCCCACAACCAGGTGATGCCGGCCGCCAAGGAGAGCACCGGCAGACCGATGACGGCCCACTTCGCCTCGGCGCGGCTCAGCCTGCGCGAGGTGTAGGCGAGGAGCCAGCCGCCGCCGAGGGCCAGCCAGTTGCCGAGGACGGCGCCGACGACGAGGAGTGCCGCGGCGAGCATGAGGAGGGGGTTGGTGAAGCGGGGTGCGGCCGGGGCCACGGCTGCCGCCGTGGGGCGGCGGATACGGATGCGGCGGCGCCGCGTGGCGGCGGGCTCGTCCTCTTCCTCCCACTCCTCTTCGTCTTCCTCTTCCTCGTCCTCCCCCTCTTCCTCCTCCGCCTCTTTCTTTTCGAGGCGCTTCTTCGGCGGGGGCTTGAGGATCTCCGGGATCTCTACGCCGCCGGTGAAGCCCGGCACGCTGTCGGCGAGGCCGAACGGGCTGCTGTCCGTCCGCCACCAGTCGGGCTCGGAGCCGCTCTCACCGAGCTCGTCCGTGCCCGCGAGGTGCGGCGGCGAAGGTCCGGGGTCCTCCTCGGGCAGCTCCGGCTTCTCCGCCGCAGGGCGGGGGCGGGGAACCACGCGGCGCAGGCGCTTGGGGCGTTCCTTCGGCTCCTGCGGTTCGTTCGGTTCCTTCGGTTCCTTCAGTTCCTGGGTGCGCTGGGTGCGCTGGGTGGGGACGGCGGAGCCCGCAGCTTCGACCAGGTCCTCGGGGCTGCCGATGCGGTCGAGGATGCGGCGTATCGCTGCCGGGCTGTCGGCCGTGGTCTTCGCCCGGCTCCGGTCGATCTCGTTCCGCAGCTCGGAGACCAGACGCATGCGGGTGCCTGACGGCAGTTGGCGCTGCTGAGCCAGGTCGCCGACGCGGCTCAGATAGTCGAAGACGAGCTGATCGCTCTCGATCCCCACGAAGTCCCCTCCGGGGCGGCCCCGTTGAAGACCCGCCCGTTGTACCCGGTAGGTCGACGGTATCGCGTCCGCCGGAGACCGGGGCCCGGGGGACGCGACGCGACCGTACGGACATCCGGCGCGGCCCCGCCCCGCAACCGGAGCAACACCGCAACCCGACCCGCTACGGTGAGCGTGATGAGCACCGACGAGCAGCCCCAGCGCCCAGCGGACACCCCCCGGTCCCTCGCCGAGGCACTCCGCTCCCGTGACGACGCGTCGCTCGGCGCGCTGCTCCGAGCCCGCCCCGATCTGCTCACGCCGGTCCCGAACGACCTCACCCAGCTCGCCACCCGCGCGGCCACCCGCGCCTCCGTGGTCCGCGCCCTCGAACGGCTCGACCGGTTCTCCCAGCAGGTCGCCGAGGCGCTCGCCGTGGCCCCGGAACCCGCGACGTACAAAGAGCTGCACGCACTCGTCGCCGGAGACGAGGGAGACGGGGGAAGCGAAGTGGGCACGGGAGGCGCGGGGGGCGCGGGAAGCAGCGCCGTCGTGGACGCGGCGCTCGGCCGTGCCCTGGCCACCCTCCGCGAGCAGGCCCTCATCTGGGGCGCCGACGACCGCCTCCGCCTGGTCCGCACCGCACGCGAACTCCTCGCCCCCGCCCCTCAGTACCCCTCGCCCACCGGTCTCGGCCCGACCGTCGCCGAGGCCACCGCGGGCATGTCGCCGAACCGTATGCAGGACATCGTGGCGGCGGCCGGGCTCCCCTCCACCCACGACGCGGTCTCCGCGGTGCGCTCGCTCACCGAACTCTTCACGGACCGCACGCGGATGTCCGCGCTCCTCGACGAGGCCCCCGCCGAGTCCGTCGAGGTGCTCTCGCGGCTCGTCTGGGGCCCGCCGTACGGCCAGGTGACCGCCGATCCGGCGCGCCACCTGCGCTGGCTCCTGGACCGCGGCCTGCTGCTCCCGACCTCGCCCGGCACGGTCGTCCTCTCCCGCGAGGCCGCCCTGCATCTGCGCGCGGGCCGCGCGCACCGGGTGCTCGAACCGATGCCGCCGGCCGTCGAGGCGCTGCGCGAACACCGTCCACAGGCTGTGGACGCGGCGGCGGCGAGCCAGGCGTACATGGCGCTCGACACCGTCGAGGAGCTCCTGAAGGACTGGGACGAGGGCGGCCCCACGGTCCTTCGCGCGGGCGGCCTGAGCGTGCGCGACCTGAAACGGACGGCGGTGGCCCTCGACGTACCGGAGCCGGTGGCGGCGTTCTGGGTCGAACTTGCCTACGCGGCCGGTCTCGTGGCATCCGACGGCGATGCGGAAGAGCGGTACGCGGCGACACCCGCGTACGACGACTGGCAGGAGCTGCCCGCCGCCCAGCGCTGGTCGGTCCTCGCCACGGCCTGGCTGACGGCGACCCGCACGTCGGGCCTGATCGGCGGCCGCGACGGCAAGGACCGCACCCTGTCGGCGCTCGGCCCGCACCTGGACCGCTCGTCGGCGCCGGAGATCCGGCACCGGGTGCTCACGCTCCTCACCACCCTGCCGGACGGCGCGAGCCCGACACCCGGATCGGTGCTTGCGCGCCTGCGGTGGGAGCGACCGCCGCGGGGATCGGCCGGGGGCGGCGCGTCCGCGGGCGGTGTGTCTTCCGGACTCTCGTCCGGCGGAGCGCCCATGGAACTGCGGGCCCGGATCGCCCAATGGACCCTGAACGAGGCGGAGTTGCTCGGCATCACGGGGCGCGGGGCGCTGTCCGCGCACGGGCGGGCACTGCTCGGCTCCGAGAGCGGTGAGGGTTCAGCAGAGGCAGGAGCGGAGGCGGGCGGCGTCCACCCCTCCCCCGCCGAACTCGCCGCGTACGGCGCACGCGCCGCCAGGCTCCTCGCGCCGCAGCTCCCCGAGCCGCTCGACCACGTCCTTCTGCAGGCCGACCTCACGGCCGTGGCCCCGGGCCCCCTCGATCGGCCCCTGGCCGAGACCCTCTCCGTGCTCGCCGACGTCGAGTCGAAGGGCGGGGCGACCGTGTACCGCTTCACGCCCGGCTCCGTGCGGCGGGCACTCGACGCGGGGAAGTCCGCGTCCGACCTGCACGCCTTCCTCGCCGCGCACTCCCGCACGCCGGTTCCGCAGCCCCTCGCGTACCTCATCGACGACGTCGCCCGTAAGCACGGCCACCTGCGGATCGGCGCCGCATCCGCGTACGTCCGCTGCGACGACGAGGCGCTCCTGAACGAGATCCTCGTCGACAAGCGCTCCCAGGGCCTGCGCCTGCGCCGTCTCGCGCCGACCGTGCTCGCCGCCCAGGCCGACCCCGGTGCGCTCCTCGAAGGCCTGCGCGGGATGGGCTTCGCGCCCGCAGCGGAGAGCGCCGAGGGAGACGTACTGATCACGCGGGCGCACGCCCACCGCTCGCCGCCCCGCACCCCGCCCGAGCCGGTCCACGACGGCCCGCCGCTCGCCGACTCCACCCTGACCGGCGCGGCCGTACGCGCCATCCGCGCGGGCGACCTGGCATCGACCGCCCCCCGCAAGGCGACCCCCGAGGCGGGCGACGCGCTGCCCCGCACGACGGCGGCTGAGACCCTCGCCACGATGCAGGCCGCGGTCCTGACCAACGAGGCGGTCTGGATCGGCTACGTGAACGCCGAGGGCTCCGCCAGCCAGCGCGTGATCGCCCCGATCCGGGTGGAGGGCGGCTTCGTGACGGCGTACGACCACACGGCGGACGAGGTCAGGACGTATCCCCTGCACCGCGTCACGGGGGTCGCGGAACTGGCTGACGACTGAGCCCGGCTACTGAGGCAGGAACGTATTCGCGCGCCATGCGGCACACTGGACGTTTGGCTTACCGAAAGGGTGCGCGCGTGAATGGTCCCCTGATCGTCCAGTCGGACAAGACTCTCCTGCTCGAGGTCGACCACGAGCAGGCCGACGCCTGCCGCCGTGTCATCGCCCCCTTCGCGGAGCTGGAGCGTGCTCCCGAGCACATCCACACCTACCGCGTGACGCCGCTGGGCCTGTGGAACGCCCGTGCGGCGGGGCACGACGCCGAGCAGGTCGTGGACGCGTTGGTGGAGTTCTCCCGCTACCCCGTGCCGCACGCACTGCTCGTCGACATCGCGGAGACGATGGCCCGCTACGGCCGTCTCACGCTGTCGAAGCACCCCGTGCACGGTCTTGTCCTGACCACCACCGACCGGCCGGTCCTGGAAGAGATCCTGCGGTCCAAGAAGGTGCAGCCGCTCGTCGGGGAGCGGGTGGACGCGGACACCGTCGTCGTCCACCCGTCCGAGCGCGGGCAGGTCAAGCAGACCCTCCTGAAGCTGGGCTGGCCCGCCGAGGACCTCGCCGGGTACGTCGACGGCGAGGCGCACCGGATCGAGCTCGCGGAGGACGGCTGGTCGCTGCGGCCGTATCAGAAGCAGGCGGTCGAGGGGTTCTGGCACGGCGGCAGCGGCGTGGTCGTACTGCCCTGTGGCGCGGGAAAGACGCTGGTCGGGGCCGGTGCCATGGCCGAGGCCAAGGCGACCACGCTGATCCTTGTCACCAACACGGTCTCCGCGCGGCAGTGGAAGCACGAGCTGATCAAGCGGACCTCGTTGACCGAGGAGGAGATCGGCGAGTACAGCGGTACGCGCAAGGAGATCCGCCCGGTCACCATCGCCACGTACCAGGTCCTGACGACGAAGCGTAAGGGCGTCTACCCGCACCTCGAGCTTTTCGACTCCCGGGACTGGGGCCTGGTCATCTACGACGAGGTGCACCTGCTCCCCGCCCCCGTCTTCAAGTTCACCGCCGACCTCCAGGCACGTCGTCGCCTCGGCCTGACGGCCACGCTGGTCAGGGAGGACGGCCGCGAGTCGGACGTGTTCTCGCTGATCGGGCCGAAGCGGTTCGACGCTCCGTGGAAGGAGATCGAGGCGCAGGGGTACATCGCGCCCGCGGACTGTGTCGAGGTACGGGTCAACCTGACGGACTCGGAGCGGCTCGCGTACGCGACGGCCGAGGCCGAGGAGAAGTACCGCTTCTGCGCCACGACGGCGACGAAGCGAAAGGTGACGGAAGCGCTGGTCAAGAAACACGCCGG
This sequence comes from Streptomyces sp. NPDC056486, assembly GCF_042795295.1. Lineage (NCBI taxonomy): Bacteria > Bacillati > Actinomycetota > Actinomycetes > Kitasatosporales > Streptomycetaceae > Streptomyces > Streptomyces sp. NPDC056486. The sequence goes on along the minus strand of NZ_JBHTSF010000025.1, from coordinate 62,370 downwards.
TGAGCAGACCCTGGTCATCGGCCAGTACATCGACCAGCTGGACGAGCTGGGCGAGCATCTGGACGCCCCTGTCATCAAGGGCGAGACGACGAACGCGCAGCGCGAGAAGCTGTTCGGCGCGTTCCGGGAGGGCGAGATCTCCGTTCTCGTCGTCTCGAAGGTCGCGAACTTCTCGATCGACCTGCCCGAGGCTACGGTCGCGATCCAGGTGTCGGGGACGTTCGGCTCCCGGCAGGAGGAGGCACAGCGGCTCGGTCGTGTGCTGCGTCCGAAGGCTGACGGTCACGAGGCCCGCTTCTACTCCGTCGTGGCTCGGGACACGATCGACCAGGACTTCGCGGCGCACCGGCAGCGGTTCCTCGCCGAGCAGGGGTACGCGTACCGGATCGTGGACGCGGATGAACTGCTTGCCGACAACTGAGGGCCGCGGCTGTCGCTAGCGCGAGGGCCAGCAGGGGGTAGGGCGAGGCCGGCGGCTGCTGCCAGAGAGGCAGCCGCAGGTCGAGGTCGCCCTGGTGCGGGATCAGCCACAGGGTGCGGGCCATGAAGAGGGTCGCCACCGCCGCGGTCAGGCGGGGGCGGCCCTCCGCCATGAGCAGGGTCAGGAGCGGTACGCACCAGATCCAGTGGTGGGACCAGCTGATGGGCGAGACGAGCAGCGCGGTGGCTGCCGTCAGGAGGACGGCGCGGGGTTCGCTGGGGGTGCGGCGTGCCAGATACAGGCCGGCGGCGGCGACGAGAACGGCGGGAACACCCCACACGAGCCCCGGATGCGGGTCGTGCGCCACGCGGGCGATGATCCCCTGAAGCGACTGGTTGTCGACGATCCACGCCTTGCCGACGCGGCCCGTCTCGAAGATCCGGTGCGTCCAGAAGTCGACGCTGGCGGCGGGGAGTGTGAGCACGCCGAGGGCGACGGTTCCGGTGAGGGCGGCGGTGGCGGTCAGCCCTTCGCGTACGCGCCCGGTGAGGAAGAGGTACGCGATGAAGACCGCCGGGGTGAGCTTGATACCGGCGGCGACACCGATGGCGAAGCCCTTGCCCACGGCGCCGGGGGGTCTGGTCAGATCCCAGAGGATCAGACAGGCGAGGGCGAGATTGATCTGCCCGAAGACGATGGTCTGGAAGACGGGTTCGAGCCAGAGGGCGAGGGCGGTGCCCGCGAGGAGGGGGGCGAGGCGCGTGGGGAGGTCGGCGAGGCGGCAGGAGAGGTGGATCAGGAGGGCGAGGAGGGCGATGTTCCCCGCGATGAAGGCGAGCTTGAGGGCGGGGAGGGGGAGCCAGGTGGTCGGTACGAAGAGGATGGCGGCGAACGGGGGGTACGTGGCGGGGAGGTCCCACTCGGTGACGGTGAACCCGTAGAGATCACCCCCGTTGGCCACGGCGGCGCCTTCGGCCCGGTAGACGAGGGTGTCGGCCATGGGGATGTGCTGGGCTGCGCAGAGGGTGGCCAGGGTGGCGAGGGAGAGTGCGAGGAGAAGGGCGGCGGTTGCTGGCGCGGGGGCCCTGACGTAACGTGACGTCTTGCTCACCCTGGGTTGCTTCACGGCGGCGACTTTAGTGGACGTCGGAGGTCGCTCGCCTTGGGGGGGCGGGGCCGCGCCGGTATGTCCGTCCTCGCCATCCGCCGGTGGGCGTTCGACTGCTTCGGCCCCGGAGTGCCGCGAACCGTGCTCCGGGCGGAAATACCGACACACCCCCTCACGTCTCAATGCCGACTGCACCCAATCGTTCGCTGATGCGGGGCAATCGGGCGGGTAGGCGGGAAAGCTTGTTCGTCGAGGCGTGATGCGGGGTGATCGGGCGGGTGGGTGGGAGAGGCCCGTTCGGCAAGGTGAGACGCGGGGCAACCTCCCCGCCCCGGGGGGAAATTCGGTGGCCCCGCCACGCAAGGGGGGCATAAGATGCCCGGTCTGCCCGCGTGGAACGCGGTCGCCGACCGGACGGAAACCGGCCGGCACAGATCCCGCACCCCGGCCGGAGGCAACCGTGCAGGCCCACCCCAACCCCCTCTCCCACGAGCAGACCCACCTCGCCGCATCCCGCTCGGCCCTGAGAGCCATGCGCGCGGACGCCGAGGCACTCGACATCCGCGACGTCACCGCGAACTGGGTGAACGCCGCCGTCCTGCAGAGCCAGATCGACGAGCGGATCAAGTCCCTCGCCGACCTCTCCCACACCCCCCTCTTCTTCGGCCGCCTCGACTACCTCCACGCCCCCGGCGCCGAGCAGGCGGAAGGCGCCGAGGGCGAGCAGTTCTACATCGGCCGACGGCACGTCCACGACGCCGACGGCGATCCGATGGTCATCGACTGGCGCGCCCCCGTCTCGCAGCCCTTCTACCGGGCCTCCAAGAAGACGCCGATGGACATCGCCCTGCGGCGGCGGTTCGGATACACCGGCGGCGACCTCACCGCGTACGAGGACGAGCGCCTCAGCGACGCCGACGAGGTCGAGCGGACCAGCAAGCTGCTCCAGCAGGAGATCGAGAGGCCCCGCGTCGGCCCCATGCGCGACATCGTCGCCACGATCCAGCCCGAGCAGGACGAGATCGTACGGAGCGATCTCGGCGGATCCGTCTGCGTGCAGGGCGGCCCCGGGACCGGCAAGACCGCCGTCGGCCTGCACCGTGTCGCCTATCTCCTGTACGCCCACCGGGAGCGCCTCGCCAGGACCGGCACCCTGGTCATCGGCCCCAACAAGTCCTTCCTCCATTACATCGAGCAAGTTCTGCCCGCCTTGGGAGAGTTGGAGGTCAAGCAGGCCACCGTCGATGACCTCGTCGCCCATGTCGAGGTGCGGGGCGTCGACGAGGCGGCCGCCGCCGTCATCAAGGGCGACGCCCGTATGGCCGAGGTGCTGCGGAAGGCCCTGCGTTCCCATGTGAGTACGCCGAGCGAGCCCATCATGGTGGTGCGCGGCTCGCGGCGATGGCGCATTCCCGCGTATGAACTCGAAGAGCTCGTGGGCGAGTTGCTTGCCCGCGACATCCGGTACGGAGCCGCCCGCGACGCCCTGCCGCAGCGCATCGCGCACGCCGTGCTCGTACAGATGGAGCGGTCGGGCGAGGCCCCGGACGACCGCGTACAGGACGCCGTGGCCCGCAACCCCGCGGTGAAGGCCGCCGTCAAGGCCGTCTGGCCGCCCGTCGATCCCGCCAAGCTCGTGCTGCGGCTGCTCTCCGACGCCGAATTCCTCGCCGAGCACGCGGAGGGGATCCTCGACCCCGACGAGCAGAAGCTCATCCTCTGGGCGAAGCCCGTGCGCGGCGTCAAGGCCGCCAAGTGGTCCGCCGCCGACGCCGTGTTGATCGACGAGGCGAGTGACCTCGTCGCCCGGACGCACTCCCTCGGGCATGTCGTACTCGATGAGGCACAGGACCTCTCCCCCATGCAATACCGGGCGGTGGGCCGCCGCTGCACCACCGGTTCCGCCACCGTCCTCGGCGACCTCGCACAGGGCACCACCCCCTGGGCCACGCGGAGTTGGGAACAGGCCCTGGGCCATCTGGGGAAGGGCGATGCCGTGGTGGAGGAGCTCACCGCGGGCTTCCGTGTGCCCCGGGAGGTCATCGCGTTCGCCTCGCGGCTGCTTCCCTCCATCGCGCCCGGTCTCGCCGAGGTCAAGTCCGTTCGTGAGTCGGCCGGTTCGCTGGTGGTGCGCCGCGTGGAGGACCTCGAAGCCGATTCCCTCCAGGCGGCTTCCCTCGACGCCGCTTCCCTCGAAGCCTGCGTCGATTCGCTGCGCCAGGAGGGGTCCATCGGGCTCATCGCGGCCGATGCCCGCATCCCCGCGCTCGCCGAAGCTCTCGACGCCGCCGGGATGACGTACCTCTCACCCGGCGACGAGACCACCCCCGACACCCGGCTCACACTCGTGCCCGCGTCCCTCGCCAAGGGACTTGAGTACGACTACGTGGTCCTCGACGAACCCGCCGCCGTAGTCGACGGCGAGCCCGACGAGCGGACGGGCCTGAGGCGGCTTTACGTCGCCCTGACCCGCGCCGTCTCGGGGCTCACCGTCATCCACGCGGCCGAACTGCCGGAGCAGCTCACCCGCTAGTGCCCTAGGGCCCTTCGTCCGCCGCCGGGGCGCCGGCGGACGGCAGGTGCGTGACGACGAGCACGAGGCCCGCGAGCGTCACGATCCGTGTGGCCGCGTCCAGGCCGTTCCAGTCCTCCGACTGCCACATGGCGAACCATTCGCCGCCGATCCCGATGAATCCCACCCCGAAAAGGACGAGGATCATCAGCAGACCGATCGTGCCCGTCCTTCGGGCTCTGCGCAGCCCCTGAGGGCGGCGCAGGGCACCGGCCCACAGGACCGTCGACGTGAGGAGGACCAGTGCGGCCAGGGTCTCCCAGACGATGATCCCGACGTACGCGGCGTCCTGGAGCGCGGTGGACCCGATGGCGCGCCACATCAGGTCGTCGTCCTTGAAGGTGGTGTCCATCGCCAGGACATGGCGCACGAACTGCTGGTTGCTGTCGAAGTCGGTGATGTTCCCGAACGCGACGAGTGCGATGTAGAGCGCCACGGTCCCGGTGAGCAGCATCGCGGCCACGGGCAGTGTCCCGGCCGCGAGTATCCGGTCCGCTGGGCGCGTCTTGTTCGCTGGTGTCGGCATGAAGTCCCCCTCTTTGTCCGACCTTTGTCCGACCTTTGTCCGCCCAGTTGTATCGCGTCCCACGGGGAACGCGATCAGGCACCCTGGGCGGAAAGGGGTCAGGCGTCCACTGCCGCCCGCCACCGGGCGACGGCCTCGGCGCAGACCGGTGCCGTCCAGCCGCCGGGCCGCGATGCCCCGCCGATGTGGAAGGCGTCGACGCCCGCCGCCTTGAGCCGCGGGAGATGGTCGAGGCGGAGGCCGCCGCCCACCAGGATCTGCTGCTCGTAGCCCGGTTCGCCGGACCGCGCCGCCTCGGCGATCAGCGTGGGCAGGCCGTCGTCCACGCCGGTCGCCGAACCCGCGGTGAGGTAGGTGTCGAGGCCGGGCAGGTCCGCGAGCTGCTTGCGCAGGGCGTCGCGGTCGGGGGTCCGGTCGATGGCCCGGTGGAACGTCCAGCGGCAGTCGTCGAGCTCGTCCACAAGCGCTTCCACCGCGATCAGGTCGGGACCGCCGACCTCGTCGAGGAAGCCGAGGACGAACTCGTCGGCGCCCGCGATCCTGAGCTCGCGCGCACGGCGTACGAGAGTGTCGAGGTCGCCCGCGTCGAAGCCGTCCGCGAGGCGCAGCATCACGCGCAGGGAGATGTCCACGGCGGCGCGGATCTCGGCAAAGGTCTCGCGGGACGGGGTCAGGCCGTCCGCGGCCATGTCGGTGACCAGTTCGAGGCGGTCCGCGCCTCCGGCCTGGGCGGCGACGGCGTCCTCGGCGTCGAGGGCGATCACCTCCAGGACTGCACGCTTGCTCATGGATGTCTTCCTTCGGGTCCGGGGCCGCGGCCTCACATAGACATAGGCCCAGTGCATAGGTCTAGTCCAATTACCCAGCCTACGCGCAGATCACCCCGGCGCGCCCCAAGCGCACCAGGGTGATCGGAAAGACATGTACACGTCGCTCTTGCCGAAGGTTGAGACTCGCGTCCCCCAGCTCGTTCGGCTGAGCAGCTCCAACCTCCCTCAGCCGAGCGGCTTGAACCCCCTCAGCCGCAGGCTGTTGCCGACCACGAAGACCGAGGAGAACGCCATCGCGGCGCCCGCGATCATCGGGTTCAGGAGACCGGCCGCGGCCAGCGGCAGCGCGCCCACGTTGTAGGCGAAGGCCCAGAACAGGTTCGACCTGATCGTGCCGAGGGTGCGGCGCGAGAGGCGGATGGCGTCGGCCGCCGCGCGCAGGTCACCTCGTACGAGCGTGAGGTCGCCCGCCTCGATCGCGGCGTCCGTGCCCGTGCCCATCGCCAGGCCCAGGTCGGCCTGGGCGAGCGCGGCGGCGTCGTTCACGCCGTCGCCGACCATCGCCACGCTGCGGCCCTCCGACTGGAGGCGCTTGACGACGTCCACCTTGTCCTGCGGCATGACCTCGGCGATCACGTCCTCGGGGGCGATGCCCACCTCGGCGGCCACCGATGCCGCGACCGCCTTGTTGTCACCGGTAAGGAGGATCGGGGTCAGGCCGAGGGCGCGCAGGCGCTCGATCGCCTCGGGGCTGGTGTCCTTGACCGCGTCGGCGACCTCCAGGATCGCGCGCGCCTCGCCGTCCCAGGCGACCGCGATGGCCGTACGCCCTGCCGCCTCGGCCTCCGTCTTCGCCCGCTCCAGCTCGACGGGGAGCCGTATCGCCCTTCCCCAAGCTCTCGACTCCGCTCGGGCAGGGGAGACCCCATTCGCGAGGAGCGCCTCGCGGCCGACCAGGACCGCGTGGCCCTCGACGACGCCCTGGACGCCGAGGCCCGCCACGTTCGCGAAGTCCTCGGGGGTGGGCAGCGCGCCGACCCGTTCGGCCGCCCCGGTGGCCACGGCCTGGGCGATGGGGTGCTCCGAGGCGTGCTCCAACGCGCCTGCCAGGCGCAGGACTTCGTCCTCGTCGACTCCGTCCGCGACACGCGTGGCGAGCAGGGTCATCTTGCCGGTGGTGACGGTGCCGGTCTTGTCCAGGACGATCGTGTCGACCTTGCGGGTCGTCTCCAGGACCTCCGGGCCCTTGATCAGGATGCCGAGCTGGGCGCCGCGTCCGGTGCCGACCATGAGGGCGGTCGGCGTCGCGAGCCCCAGGGCGCAGGGGCAGGCGATGATCAGTACGGCGACGGCCGCGGTGAAGGCGGCCGTCAGACCGGAGCCGTTGCCGAGCCAGAAGCCGAGGGTGGCGACGGCGAGGGCGATGACGATCGGCACGAAGACCGCCGAGATCTTGTCGGCGAGGCGCTGGGCCGCCGCCTTGCCGTTCTGCGCGTCCTCGACGAGCTTGGCCATGCGGGCGAGCTGGGTGTCGGCGCCGACGCGGGTGGCCTCGACGACCAGGCGTCCGCCCACGTTCAGCGTGGCCCCGGTGACGGAGTCGCCCTGCGCGACCTCGACCGGCACGGACTCGCCGGTGAGCATGGAGGCGTCCACGGCGGATGCGCCTTCGACGACCTTGCCGTCGGTGGCGATCTTCTCGCCGGGCCGTACGAGGAAACGGTCGCCGACCTTCAAGTCGCTCACGGGGATGGTCTCTTCGTGCCCGCCTTCCCGTATGACGGTGACGTCCTTGGCGCCCAGCTGGAGCAGCGCCTTCAGGGCCGCGCCCGCCTTGCGCTTGGAGCGGGCCTCGAAGTACCGACCGGCCAGGATGAAGGCGGTGACGCCCGCAGCGGCCTCCAGGTAGATGTTCCCCGCGCCGTCCGTGCGGGAGATGGTCAGCTCGAAGGGGTGCGTCATGCCGGGCGTACCGGCCGTACCGAAGAACAGCGCCCACAGCGACCAGATGAATGCCGCCGACGTGCCGACCGAGATCAGCGTGTCCATCGTCGCCGCGCCGTGCCGCGCGTTCGTGTACGCGGCCTTGTGGAAGGGCCAGGCGGCGTACGTCACGACGGGCGCCGCGAGGGTCAGCGACAGCCACTGCCAGTACTCGAACTGCAGGGCCGGAATCATCGCCATCGCGATGACGGGGACGGAGAGCAGGACGGCGGTCGTCAACCGCTGGCGCAGGGGCCGCAGTTCGTCGTCGGCCTGCCGGTCGCCGTCGGCCGGGTCCTCCCCCGCGTCCGTGCGGGCCGGGGCGGGCTCCTGCGCGGTGTAGCCGGTGGCCTCGACCGTGGCGATCAGGTCGTGGACGGCGATGCCCTGGCCGCGGTAGCTGACCTTGGCCTTCTCGGTGGCGTAGTTGACGGTCGCCTCGACGCCGTCCATGCGGTTGAGCTTCTTCTCAATCCGGGCCGCGCACGAGGCGCAGGTCATGCCACCGATGGCGAGCTCAACTTCTGCCACCTCGGTGGTGCCGGGTGTGCCGGGTGTGGTGGGCATGTCTGCGGGCTCCTTGGGGGTGGGGTACCCGGGGCAGGTACCCCCGATGAGATCCATGTATACCCCTAGGGGGTACCGAAGGCAAGAGGCGATCTCGGCTTGACTTTATACCCCAGGGGGGTACCTTCGGAATGCATGAGGAGCGGCGGCCGCTCTCCTCCCCCCTCTCATCTCTCGGGAGCCGTCATGAACACCGGACTGAAGATCACCGCCTTCGCCGCGGCCGTCGCCGCGACCTTCGGCACCGCGTACGGAGTGGGCCGGGGCGTCGACCCCGTGACCTCGCAGAAGAAGCCCGCGAGCGAGCACGGCGGGCACACGGGCGAGAAGGAGGGGCCGGGGGACGCGGAGGCCGGCGCGGGGCACGCGGCCACCGTGCCCGGCGGCCTGCAGATCTCCGAGCGCGGCTACACGCTCGACCTGAAGACCTCGCGCATCGACGCCGAGAAGCGCGAGGAGCTGCGGTTCGCGGTGGTCAAGGACGGCACCGGAAAGGACGGCACCGGTAAGAGCGTCACCGCGTACGAGAAGGAGCACGGCAAGGAGCTGCACCTCATCGTCGCCTCACGCGACCTGACGACCTACCGCCACCTGCACCCGACCCGCGCTGCGGACGGCACCTGGTCGACGCCGGTCGAGCTCCCGGAAGGGGGTGGCTACCGCGTCTTCGCCGACTTCAAGCCCAAGGGCGCGAAGGAGGGCCTGACGCTGGGGGCGGACCTCGCGGTGGCGGGGACGTACGCGCCGAAGAAGCTGCCCGAGCAGAACGCGAAGTCGTCGGTCGACGGCTACGAGGTCAGCCTCGACGGCGAGTTGAAGCCGGGCAAGTCCAGTGACGTGACCCTGAGCGTGGAGAAGAACGGCAAGCCGGTCACCGACCTCCAGCCCTACCTCGGCTCCTACGGCCACCTGGTCGCCCTGCGCTCCGGCGACCTCGCCTACCTCCACGTACACCCCACCGGTGAACCCGGCGACGGCAAGACCGAGCCGGGCCCCGGCGTCTCCTTCATGGCAACGGCACCCAGCGCGGGGTCGTACCGCCTGTTCCTCGACTTCAAGCACGAGGGAAAGGTCCGAACGGCGGCGTTCACGGTCCACGCGGGGGCGGCCAAGGCGGGGGCCGGGGACGAGGACACCCCCGACCAGGACGGCCACCAGCACTAGCGGTGGCACGACGGGGCGCACGGCTCTCGGCGCGGATCGGTGAACCCCACCTGGGTTCACCGACCGCCGATGGCTCCGGCGTGGAACCTCGTCAGCGCAAAAATGATCAGGAGGTCGATGACCATCACCGGGATCGCCCACACCGGGTAGTACGGAACGAACATGAACTGGCTGACCAGGCTGATCGCCGCCAAGGCCACGCCGGCCCCGCGGCCCCAGCTTTTGTGCATCAAGATGGCCAGGCCCGCAACGACGAGCGCCACTCCGACCACGAGGTGGATCACGCCCCAGGTGGTGAGGCTGAACCGGTACGCGTACTGGGACGAGGCGCCGAACAGGTTGTCCTGTGCGATGCCGGAGGCGCCCATGAGAATGCTGAGCGGGCCGCTGAGCATCAGCATGGCCCCGGCGAAATCGGACGGGCCGATGATCGTTTCGCTGCCGGGCCCCTGGTGCCCGAGCGGTGACTTGTCTGGCATCGCTGTCATGGCCGTGGCCTTCCTCTCCAGCGCGGCCACCGACGCGTCGTGCCCATGCGAAGTCGGCCACGTTCCTCTTTCAGGATCACCGCAACTCTTCGGCACCGCGACTGCAACCCACCGCGGGGAGGCCGTCGGCCGTCACTGCGCTGTGGCGCTCAGCCTCGGCCGCGGGCTGGAGTATGCGCTCGATGTCGTCAGCAGCGCTACACCCCCTGCGGAAAACGGCCGAGTTGCCCTCGGTCCACCCGCTCCAGGCCATGCCAGAGGCCGAGCCGGGGTCCAGCGTGGCGCCCGGGTACGGCACCCAGGGCCCCGCAGGGGCGCGGGGAGCTGCGCACCCAGCCACCACACACACGCAGCTCCCCTCCCCCCCTCCGCGTCAGCCTCAGGTGAAGACCGACAGGTCAGCCTCCTTCGCCCCCACCAGTTCATACCGCGTCCCCGTCAGAGGGCGCCCGGCGCTGAGCCGGATCAGGGTCGGCGCATCGCCGATGTATCGGGCAGGCGGGGCGACGCCGGCGGAGGAGCCGAGCAGCAGCGGCTCATCCCGCCCGTCGATGTCCGCGTGCAACGCCACCGAGTTCACCGCCTTGCTGTGCGCGGCGAGCAACAGCAACGCATCCGGGAGCCCGGGCCCGCCATAGGCCCCCGGCCTGCCCCACGCCTCGCGGACATCGCCCGCGTGCACCCACTCGCCGATCGCGACCCCGTCGAGGAGCCCCTTGGACCGGGCGATGAACGGGCCCGCCTCCGTCATCCCGCGCTCCAACTCGTCCACCACACGGGAGTTGGACCAGTCGGCACGCTCGGCGATGTCACGCTCGTTGCTCTCCGGCGAGTACACGCCCTTCTCGAAGCGGCTCTCGACCACCCGCATCAGCGCGGAGCTGCAGTGCGCGAGCACATGGCGCACCGTCCAGCCGGGACAACAGGTCCTGATGTCGTACGCGGTGTCGTCGGCGTCCCTCAACAGCGGTATCAGAGCGTCGCGTTCGGTGCGCAGGAGGCGGCCGGGGCGCTCGGGGTCGTACGTCTCGTCAGTCCTCGTGGTCGTCATGGCCGCAGCCAACCCTGTCACCGCCGCGCATGGCAACGGGGAAAGGAGAAAGGGAGACGTCTAGGGTCGCCCCATGGCCGACGACAAGGAACTCCGCGCCCGCTGGCACGCGACCCTGCTCCACGCGAGCGAGGGAACCCCCGACCCCGCGCCCTACGCGGACAACCTGCTCACGCGCTGGGCCGAGCCGCAGCGGCGGTACCACACCACCGCCCACCTGACGGCGGTCCTCGACCACATCGACGTACTGGAAGAGCACGCGGACGACCCCGAGCTCGTACGGCTCGCGGCCTGGTTCCACGACGCGGTGTACGCGCCCGACCGCTCCGAGAACGAGGAGCGCAGCGCCCGCCTCGCCGAACGCGCCCTGCACGAAGCCGGGTTGACCGACGCGCGGACCGCCGAGGTGGCCCGCCTCGTCCGCCTCACCGTCACCCACGACCCCGCCGACGGCGACCACAACGGCGAGACGCTGTGCGACGCCGACCTGGCGATCCTGGCCGCCGCCCCGGACGTGTACGCCGCGTACGCCGCCGCCGTACGCGAGGAGTACTCCTTCGTGCCGGACGAGGACTTCCGCGCGGGCCGCGCGGCGGTGCTCCGCCAGCTCCTTGAGCTGCCCAGGCTGTACCGCACCCCGTACGGGACCGCGGAGTGGGAGGGCCCCGCGCGCGCGAACCTGACGACCGAAATTGATCTGCTGAGCGCCTGACGCTCCCGTAGCCTCGGCGCATGCTTTCCATGGGTGGGGACCAGCTGGACGAGGCCGTGGCGTACGCGGCGAAGGTGCTGCGTACGGCGGTGGAGCTCGACTGGAGCGTCAAGGCGGGCGGCCTCGACTGGAGCTGCCTGCAGACGGCCGAGCACGTCGCGGGCTGCATCGTCGCGTACGCCGGACAGTTGACCGGCCGGGCGACCGACACGTGGGTCCCCTTCGAGATCGCCTTCGACGAGGGCTCGGGCCCCGATGACGCGGTCAGCGTCATCGAGTCGACCGGCGGCCTGCTGTCGGCGGTGGTGCGGACCACGCCGCCCGGGGTCCGGGCCTACCACCCGTACCCGCACGGCAGCGCGGACGCGACGGGCTTCGCGGCGATGGGTGTCGCGGAACTGCTGCTCCACACGTACGACATCGCGCAGGCGCTCGGCGTGGACGCGGAGCCGCCCGCCGCGCTGTGCGAGGCGACCCTCGCCTGGCTCTTCCCGCAGGTCCTGCCCGCGCGCAGGCCCGCGGACCAGTGGGCGACGCTGCTCTGGGCCACGGGCCGCCGCGCTCTGCCGGGGCGCCCGAAGCGCGAGCGGTGGCGCTGGCACAACGCCCTGGAGATCCCCGCCGGACGGATCGTCCTGCGGGAGGTCTCCCCCGCGGCGGCGGCCGATCTCGCCGCGGGCGGCACGGGGGGTCTGACCTGGATCGAGGGCGGGCCCTTCGACGGGACCCGGACGGCGGCGGAGATGATCACGAAGGCTTACGCGTCCGGGGTCCACCGGCCCGAGTGGGGCATGTTCGCCCTGGTCCGCGTGGAGGACCAGGTCACCGTCGGCGGGATGGGCTTCCACGGGCCGCCGGACGAGGAGGGTGTGGCCGAGGTCGGCTACGACCTCGCGGTCGGCGCGCGGGGCCGGGGTTACGCCTCCGAGGCCCTCGGCTCCCTCTCCGAGTGGGCCCTGGCCCGGCCCGAGGCGTCGTCCCTCCTTGCCATCATCGAACCCGAGAACACGGCGTCCCAGGCGGTGGTCTCCCGAGCGGGATACGTCCGCATCTCGGACCGCGAGAACCTCCACGCGTACGCGCGTCGCGCCACCGCCTGAACCGCCGCTTGATCAGCGCTTGATCACCGCTTGATCAGCGCTTGATCAGAGGCGGCAGCTGATTTCGAGGCCGTCGTCGACGGGGAACGTGACGCTGTGGTAGCCGTTGTCGGTGTCACGGACGTGGTCGATGTAGGGGCGCAGGTCGGTGAAGTCCACGTCGTCGGCGACGACGAGGGTGCCGGGGGCGATGTGGGGCTCAAGGAGCTGAAGGACGGGCAGGCAGAGGTCCTTCCACCCGTCCAGGAACAAGAAGTCGACCGGCTCCTGTAGCGCGGCGAGCGACTCCAGGGCGTTCCCCTCAAGCACGGTGATCACGTCGTCGAGGCCGGTGGCGGCGAAGGTCTCGCGGGCGGCGGCCGCCTTGGACTTGCTCATCTCCGTGGTGATGACCCGGCCCGTGCCGTTGTCGCGAACGGCGGCGGCCAGGTGCAGGGTGGAGATGCCGAACGAGGTGCCGAACTCGACGACGACGGCCGGCTTGGTGGCGCGGATGAGGTTGTAGAGGAGTCGGCCGCCCTCGGCGGAGATCGGCATGTAGATCTCCTGCGCCGCGTCGGCGTATTCCTGCGCCGACAGCGCCGCCCGATCGTAGGACTGGGCGCTCCGCATGCGTGTCGCGGCCTCACCGTCACGGTCGGCGGCTTCGAACATGCGGGTCAGGGCGGCGGAGACACGTGGTTCGGCGAGGGTGTGGGTGTGTGTGGGCACGATGCTTGCTCCTTCGTAGGGGAGGGGGGTACGAGGGGGGGCGGCCCTGTGTCGGGCCGCCCCCCTGACTTCGTCAGACCGTGTAGGCACCCGCGTCGATGTCCGCGAGCAGGGACGGCCCGGCGGGCTCCCAGGAGAGAAGGTCCCTGGTTGCCTTGGAGGACGCGGTCATGGTGGAGGCGAAGAAGCTGCCGACGAAGCCGAAATGGGCTCCGGCGTCCTGCGGGGCGACGGATTCGACCGCCAGGCCGAGGCTGCGGCCGATCGCCTCGGCGATCTCCTTGGTGGTGACGGCCTCCTCGGCGACGGCGTGCAGCCGCGTCCCCGCGGGTGCCTGCTCCATGCCGAGGCGGATGAGGCGGGCGGCATCGTCGCGGTGCACCGCCGACCAGGCGTCGGAGCCGTCGCCGATGTAGCCGGACACTCCCTGCTTGCGGGCAGCCGCGGTGAGGAAGTTGACGAATCCCCAGTCGCCGCGGCCGTGAACGCTCGGCGAGAACCGGGTGATCACGGTCCGCACGCCCTGGGCCACGTAGTCCAGGGCGAGGTTCTCGCTGCCGCCCCGGTTGGAGTCCGGGCCGATGGCCGGAGAGACGTCGTCCTCCGTGGCGGGCCGGCCCTCGACGAGGCCGGAGAGAGGTGCGGCGACGACGAACGGGCGGTTGGTGCCGGCCAGGGCGTCGCCGAGTGCCTGGACCGCGGCGCGCTCGGAGCGGTCGGACTCGGCGGGGTTGCCCCAGTCGTGCTTGTTGGCCATGTGGATGACCGCGTCCGCCTGGACGGCGCCTCGCCGCAGCGAGGCGAGATCGTCCAGGTCGCCGCGGACGACGCCGACGCCCTTGGCCGCGAGAGCCTGCACGGCCTCGTCGGACCGGGCCAGGCCGGAGACCTGATGGCCCGCCGAGATGAGTTCGTCGACGACGGCGGAACCGATCCAGCCGGTCGCTCCAGTGACAAATGCACGCATGAGCGTGACCTCCTTCGCCCGGAAAAGGGCAGGTGAATGATGCGGATGGGGATGGGTGGTGGGTGGTGGGTGATAGGTGGTGGGTGGGAGTGCCCTGATCACGGCGCTGCGGTGTCGGCGCCGGGTCAGGTGGTCTGTGGCCCCGCTGCTACCGCGGGGCGGTCCGATGGGCGCGGCGGGCGCCCGCGACGACGAGCGCTCCTGCCAGGAGCACGACGAGGGCCGCGGCGCGCAGCGCGGTGTTGGCGCCGTGGGTGAACGCTTCGGTGACGGCGGTGTGGTCGCCCGGGGCCAGCGTGAGCGCTTCCTTCACCGTGCGCGGGAGAGGCGTGTGGCGGCTCAGATCGGCAGGCAGGTGGCGGGTGAACCCGGCCGTGAGGATGGTGCCGACGACGGCCACGCCCAGGGCGCTGCCCAGTTCGCGGGTCGCGGACTGCAGGCCCCCGGCGATGCCCGCTCTCTCCACGGGCAGGGCCGAGGCGATCGAAGCGGTCAGACAGGGCGCGGCCAGCATGATGCCGAGCCCGATGACGAGCAGACCGGCCGCGTACACGGGGTAGGCCATGGTCGAGGCGTACGAGAGGCCGAGCAGTCCCGCGCTGGTGAGCACGAAGGCCGCGGTAAGTGTCGCGGGGATGCCGAAGCGGCGGATGAGCCCGGGAACGTAGCGGGTGCCCACCAGCATCGGGACGGTCAGCGGGATGATCCCGAGCCCTGCCTGGAGGACGGAGAAGCCGCGCCCGTACTGCAGGAGTGAGGCGTTGACGTAGAAGAGCCCGAAGCTTCCGAAGAACGTGATGGTCATGCCGAGGCTGGCGCTGCTGAGTGCCGGGCTGCGGAACAGCCGCGGGTCGAGCATGGGGTGGGGGACGCGCAGCTCGACACGCACCCAGCACAGGCTCAGCAGGATGGCGCAGGCGAAGGCGGCGAGGACGACCGTGCTGCCCCAGCCCTGTTCGGGCCCTTCGATGATTCCGATCAGCAGCGCCACGACGGCCGCCACGAACAACAGCGTGCCGGGCAGGTCGAGGGTGCGTTCGTGCCGGGCACTGCGCGGCGCGGACCGTACCGCCCATGCCAGACAGCAGACCGCGATGAGGGCGACCGCCACGAACAGCGCGCGCCAGGAGCCCGCGCTCAGTACCGCGCCGCCTCCGACGTTGCCGACGACGCCCCCGATGCCGGAGGCCGCCGCCCAGATGGCCAGCGCGTGAGGACGCCGATCGGGGGCGGTGGCGTGCAGGAGGATGCCGACGCAGTTGGGCAGGACGCACGCGGCGCCGAGGCCCGTGACGGCCCGCCCGATCAGCATGATCGCCACGTTCGGCGCCACGGCCGACACGACGGCGCCGAACGCGAATATGCCGAGCCCCGCCATGAGGACGCCCTTGCGGCCGAGCTTGTCGCCGGCCGCACCGGCAGGGATGACCAGGCAGGCGAAGACCACGACATAGGCGTCGACGATCCACAGCAGGTTCGACGAGGTCGGCCGCAGCGAACTCGCGGCCAGCTGCGGCACCGCCAGGTTGATCGACGCGACGAATCCGACGACCAGGGCGGTGCACACGCTCACGCAGGCGAGCACCGGGCCGGACCGCGGCTGCGTCGGGCGCAGGACGCCTTCGAGTGTGGGAGCCACCATTGCTCTCGATTCCTTCTGGGATTGCGGTACACGAAGCACGGCATACGAAGCACGGCACACGAAGCACCGATACGAAGCACGGCCGGAGACTCATCAACCATTAACGAGTCACCGTGCACCGGAAAGGTAACACATACGAGGCACCGTGTCTCGTATAGAGTGGCGGCATGGTGGATGGAAGCGGCCGCGGCAGGCCCCGCAGTGAAAGCGCACGCGCCGCCGTGCTGCACGCCGTCGACGATCTGCTGGTCGAAGTCGGGTACGCGGCCCTGACCATGAAGGGCATCGCCGAGCGGGCGGGCGTGGGCCGACAGACCGTGTACCGCTGGTGGTCGAACAAGGCGGAAGTCCTCTACGAGGCCAGCGCCATCGACGCCCGGCAGGAACTGTCCGTGCCCGGCAGCGACGATCCCCGCAAGGACCTCAAGGCGTATCTCGACGCCCTCGTCGCCTTCTTGTCCCGCTCCCACGCGGGCGCGGCCTACCGCGCCCTCCTGGGAGAGGCCCAGCACGACGCGGACGTCGCCGCGCTGCTCGCCTCCCGCGACATCCTCGGGGAGAGCGCCGCGGAAGTCGTGGAGGCGGTACGGAAGTCGAGCGGCACCGCCCTCTCGCTCGAACAGGCGACCGCGCTCCTGATCGGCCCGCCGTTCTTCCACATCCTGTCCGGGCGCGGCGCGGACGGCATCCACACCGAGCAGCTGGCGGAGCAGTTCGTGCGCACCCTGAACCACCCGGGGACATGAGGCGTCCGGCCCGACGCGGGTAGGCACCACCCGTCACCAGGAACCCCGACACCAGGAACCCCGGCACCAGGAATGTCACGCGTGACCCATGCGTTCAGGACTGTTATGCCGTCACCTGACCCGAAGGCCACCAAGGCCACCAAGGCCCCTGCCCCCACGGCCCCCGAGCCAGGGAAAAGCACAAGCCGCACCACCCGCATGCCCATAGCCGTCTACATCCTCGGCCTGGCCGTCTTCGCTCTCGGCACGAGCGAGTTCATGCTCTCGGGGCTCCTGCCTCCCATCGCGGACGACATGAACGTCTCGATCCCCCGCGCGGGACTCCTCATCTCCGCCTTCGCCATCGGCATGGTCATCGGCGCCCCTCTTCTGGCCGTGGCGACCCTGCGTCTCCCCCGCCGTACGACCCTCATCACCCTCATCACGGTCTTCGGCCTCGGCCAGGTCGCCGGTGCCCTCGCGCCCACGTACGAGATCCTCTTCGCGTCCCGCGTCGTCAGCGCGTTCGCCTGCGCCGGGTTCTGGGCGGTCGGCGCGGCCGTCGCCATCGCGATGGTGCCGATGAACCAGCGCGCCCGCGCCATGGCCGTGATGATCGGCGGTCTCTCCATCGCGAACGTCCTCGGCGTCCCCGCAGGCGCGTTCCTCGGCGACAACTTCGGCTGGCGCTCGGCATTCTGGGCGGTGGGGGTCGCCTCCGCGATCGCCCTCGTCGGCGTACTCACGCTCATCCCGCGCATCCCGCTCCCGGCCGAGAAGCCGCGCCTGAAGCAAGAGATCGCCATCTACCGCGACCGGCAGGTCTGGCTCTCCATCGCGATCACCGCGCTCGCGGCGGGCGGCGTCTTCTGCGCGTTCTCGTACCTCTCCCCGCTCCTGACGGACGTCGCGGGCCTCGACAAGGGCTGGGTCCCGACCGTCCTCGGTCTCTTCGGGGCGGGCGCGCTCCTCGGCACGGTGATCGGCGGCCGTTTCGCCGACGCGCACCTCTTCGGCGTCATGCTGAGCGGCGCCGCGGCCTCGACGGTCTTCCTCGTGGCGCTCGCCCTCTTCGCCGGTACGGCGCCCGTGGCGATCGCCCTGTCCTTCCTCCTCGGCGTCTCCGCCTTCTACACCGCCCCGGCGCTCAACGCCCGCATGTTCAACGTCGCGGGCGCCGCCCCGACCCTCGCGGGCGCGACCACGACGGCCGCGTTCAACCTGGGCAACACGGGTGGCCCCTGGCTCGGCGGCACGGTCATCGACCTCGACCTGGGCTACGCGTCCACCGCGTGGGCGGGCGCGGCGATGACGGCGGTGGCGATCATCGCCGTGGCCGTCTCCATGCGGCTGCACCGCAGGACCCCGAGCCGCGTGATCACCACCTCCTCCGCCCCTTCCCTGAACCCTGCCGAGGACATCACCAAAAGCCCCTCCTGGAACTAAAGTTGACCGAGCCACGGAAATCAGGGAGATTCCGGGGCCCAGGGACCAGGGGTGGGGCAGGATGACGACGGCGAACGACGACGCGACGGACCGGATCGAGGGCCAGTCGCTGGCCTTCTGGGTCGAGGCGACCGACGAGGACGACAACCTCATCGGGGCGGACGGCGGCCCGGGAGGTGACTCCAAGGGACTCTTCAACCGGGACGGCGACGCCGTGCTGCGCGCGGTCCCGCTCGGCCCGCTCCGCAAGAACCTCGCGGACACGGTCGACGCACTGCAGCAGCTGTTCAAGAAGGTCGCCGAGCGCGACGACACGCTCGCGTTCGCCGAGGCGCAGCTCTCGTTCCAGGTGACGGCGAGCGGCTCCATCCAGCTCATCGGCACGGGACAGGTACAAGGAACCAGGGGCCTCACCCTGACGTTCAAGCGCCCCACGACCTGAGCGCGCGGCCGTGCCACAGCACAAGGCCCTCCTGATCGGGGCGAGCGACTACGACGAGACGCGCATCGACAGCCTCCCGTTCATCCAGGACGACCTGCTGCGGCTGCGCGACATCCTCACCGACCGCGGCTTCCAGTCGGCGGAGATCGTCGAGAACAAGCGGGGCATCATCCCCAGCGTCGTACACGCCCAGGTCCGCGGCTTCCTGCGGGACGCGAGGCCGGACGACACGCTGTGGATCCTGCTCAGCGGGCACGGCCACCACTTCGAGGGCCAGGACTACCTGATCCCCGAGGACGCGACCTTCGACGTCGAGCCGTTCTCCGACACGTGCATCGAGATCGGCTGGCGCAAGGAGCTGGAGGAGTCGCGGGCGGCCCACGTCGTCTTCCTCGTCGACGCCTGCCGCGAGGGCATCCAGCGGGACACCAAGGCGGGCCCCCCGGGCGTCCAGAGCTGGTCGCGCCGGAAAATCGCCGCGTCGCTGCGCCGCAAGGTCGCGTACGTGTACGGGTGCTCGGCGACTCAACAGTCCCTGTTCGTGCGCGAGTCGGAGACAGCGGATCCCGGCGCCGACACGGGCATCCCGCCCGGCGAGTCGTTCAGCCTCTTCACGCGCGCCGTCGGCGACGTGATCACGGAGAACCCGCACGCGATGCGCCTCCAGGAGTTCTTCCAGGAGGCGCAGACCCGGGTCACCGCCCTGCACGGCGCGTACAAGCAGTACAAACAACGGGACCGCGCCCCGCAGCAGATCAGGGTGGTCTGCGAACTCGCCCCCGGCGAGCAGGACTTCCCCCTCCTCCCCGGCCCCGACCGGCACACCGAGGCCCACCCGTGGATCCGCTCGGTCACCCAGCACTCCGTGTGGCAGCGCACCCGCCCCGGCCCGGCGCGGGACGCCCTGCACGAACTCTGCGGCACCCTCGCGAGCGGTCTCGCCGCCGGGTACGAGACGGCGGCGGCCGCGCTGCGCGACGACCCGTGGCACGACTCCGAACTGGCCCTGCGCGCCCACGCCAGGCTCGGCTTCCTCACCCGCCGGCTCGCGGACGACGTGGACCTCTCTCCGTCCGAGGCGGCCCTGGCCGTGCTGCTTCCACTGGTCGAGCAGACCTTCTGGGCGCAGGAGGCGGACCGGCGCCGCGGCGTCCTGGCCGACGACGGGAAGGGCCCGGCCCCGGACCGGGACCGCTTCGGCAAGTTCGCCCAGGGCTTCCCCAGGATCAAGCGCAGGCTGCGCGCCCTGGAGCAGGCCAAGGTCACGGACGGCTCGGTGGAGCGGATCCGCTGGTGGCTGTACCACCGCTGGCTGATCCAGCAGCCGGAGGTGTACGCGGCCGAGTCCCTGAAACTGCTGGTCGGCGGACCGGCGAACGCGTCGGACCATCCGCACTGGGTCACCGAGTCGCTCTCCGAGAAGCGGCTGATGCGCTTCCTCCAGGAGCACCGCGCGGCCCCCTTCGCCACCGCGCGCGGCGACGGCCTGCACGACCACGACACGGTGGCCGCGAGCGCGCCCGACGAGCACGAGGTCCGCGAACCGCTGGTCGCGGCGCTCACGAAGGCGGCGTACGCGATGGCGGTGGACCCCGTCGACCTCCCAGAGATCGTCGTGGAACACCTCGGCATCTCGGACAGCGTGAAGCTCGACGAACTCCTGACCACGGTGCGAGGCTCGGACTGGCGCACATCAGGCACGGGCCGTTCCCTCAACGCGGTGTGCGGTCACCCGGCGGTGCAGATCGCTCTGCGGGAACACGCGTCGCGGGTGGACGGCCTGTTCCGTGACATCAACCGCGCGAACAACCCGACACTCGCGCCGCTGGCGGCCTTGCCGCCCTACGCGGACGGCTCTCGGGTCCGGCTGGGCGGCAACACCCCGGAACAGCTCTCGGACGGCATCCGCTTCCAGTTGGCGGAGGACCGGGTCCAGGAGCTGCTGATGGGCGAGGAGTTGTACGGCGAGCGGGATCTGGCGGTCCGCGAGGTCTACCAGAACGCGCTGGACGCGGTCCGTTACGCCGACCGGCGAAGGGAGTTCCTGCGGCGCACCGGTCGGCCGGTCGGCGCGCCCTGGGAGGGCAGGATCGACTTCATCCAGGGCGTGGGGGACGACGGCCGTCCCTACCTGGAGTGCCGCGACAACGGCATCGGCATGAGCGTACGAGAGCTGCGCGACGTTTTCTCCCAGGGCGGCGCCCGCTTCGTCGACCTGCCCGAGTACATCGAGGAGCAGGCGGCCTGGGCGGAACTGCCCGACCCGAAGATCGAGCTGCACCCCAACTCCCGTTTCGGCATCGGGGTGCTGAGCTATTTCATGCTGGCCGACGAGATCGTCGTACGCACCTGCCGAATGGGCAAGGACGGCCACCCCGGACGACTGCTCAAGGTGTCGATCGCCGGGCCCGGCAACCTCTTCCGGGTCGAGGACCTGGGTCCGGGGGACGAGTGCGGAACGACGGTGCGTCTGCTACTCACCCAGTACCGTAGGCCGACCTCCTGTGTGGACGTTCTGCAGAAGGTGCTCTGGGTGGCGCCATACCGGACGACGGCCGAGCACGGCGCGCGCCGCCAGGAATGGATGCCGGGCGAGGCGTCCCTGACGGGGGTTGAGCTGATTCAGACGTCGCATCTCCACGGCGTGTCGGTGAGCAAGCGCAGCAACACCATCCACCCCTCGTCCGACCCAGATCTGTGGTGGGTGGACGGCAGGGGGTGGCTCTTGGCGGACGGACTGTGGGCCTCGACGCGCAACCTGGGCGACCTGCACGGCTTCGTGCTCAACCTGTATGGGGAGCGGCAGCCTGAGCTGAGCGTCAACCGCTCGAGCATCCAGGATTATGACTGGGAGCACGCCAAAGAGCGGGTCAGTGCGGCCGTGCCCAGTCTCTTCACCGGTCGGCGGTCCCTGGCAACGGTGACGTGGCTCGCGCGACTGTGTGACATGTCCGTCGACCTGGCTGACTGCGTCGGCGTGCACGCGCGCGAGGCGGACGTTCCCTGGGAGCTGAGCGCCGGGACCGTCCTGCCCTACAGCAAGGTTGGCTTCTTCCTCCCCGATCAGGCACTGCTTCCGCTAGTGACCGGCGACTTCCCCGAGGAGGCCGGGGGGCAGACAGCCTCGTACCTGTGCAACACCCCTTCTCTTGTGCTGCGTTGGCGCCTGTTGACACTGTATCGGGCCGGGCTCGGCGAGCCGCTCGCAGTCGGAGCGCCGGACGCGCCGGATCCGTGCGCCCGCCCGTCAGACCTAGCGCTGCTGAGCACCCACGGCGGGTTCACGCGTTGGGACGCGGACTTGGCCGTCTGGCGGCAAGGCAACAGCAGGATGGGGACACAGCCCTCACCGGCCCTGGCCCGGACCGGCGCCCCCAGTCTCAAGCTGCTCTATCCCTGGTGCGATCCGGACAGGACGTTGACCGTCACAGACATCTTCAATCGCGTCATGTTCACCGACCTGTCCGCCGCGGAAGTGGCCGACCGCCTCACCGCACTCGGTTACCGCGTCGAGCCCCTGCACGCGTGGTCCATGGTCGAGCAGGAGGACCTTCCCCTCCTGTTTGCCGGCCATTTCGGCACCTGGCTCGAGCCAGGGACGACCCTCACCGCCGCGCAGGTCTGCGTTAGCGCGGCGCGGGCCGAGTGCCCTACCCCGGAGGCGGCCCAACGGCTTCGGGAACTGGGATTCGGCGTGCCGGTAGACGTCCCCGTGAGGGAAACCTGGACCGAAGAGGATCAGACAGTGATCCACAACCTCTGGCAGGTGAACCCCGATCCCGCGCCCTCCGGCCTGGCCACGGATGTCTTGTCGGGCGAACTCGCGAGCGTGGCCCACGAGTCGGGCTGTTCCCTCCACCACGCGGCCGAACTACTCCGCGGACTCGGCTTCACCGTCGAGACGCCGGACACCGAGCTGTCTGACGACGACCGGGCCATCATGGAGTACGAGGGGGCTCGGCCCTGGCCGTACCGGCCCGTGCCCTGGGCGTACGTGATGGCCGCCGCTCGCCGATTCGGTTCACCCGAATCCACAGCGGAGCGGCTGCGAGGGCTCGGCTTCGAGGTCCGCCCTCCGCGAGCCGTCGATGAGCAACTGTCGAAGAAGGACATCGAGTTCCTCGGCCCGTTGGTGGGACACGACCCGGAGAGGGCCCTGCCGCTGATCGACCTCGCGGAGGTGGCACAGGAAGCCGATGTCTCGTTGTCCGAGGCGGCGGACCGGCTGACGTCCCTGGGGTACGCGTGTGCACCCGCCCCGGCCCTCCTCTCGGCACTGCGCCAGCAGGACGCCCAGGTCGTGCGCTTCGGGTTCCTGGTGCCCGACCCCGAGAGCCACGGATCCATCTCCCCTTCCCAGCACTATGCCGCCGCCCTGCACACCGGCCAGTACGGACCGGAGATCGGCGACATGACCGAGGCGATGCACCACCTCGGCTACGAGGTGGACCCTCGCCCGGAAGCCTGGGGCAAGGAACGCAACGCCGAATGGGACCTGACCAACGCGCTCCGGTCGCCGAAAACAAGCAACTTCCGCCTCCGCGAGACGAACGACACTCTGCTCTCCCTCACCACCCTGGTGACCGTCGCCGCCCGCCTCTCCCTCCCCTTCCACGAGGTGGCCCGCAAAGCCACCGCCCTGGGCCTGCGCCACGAGGCGGAGGGCTGGTTCGCCCCGTAAGCCTCCGCGCCCTCTCTACTCCTACGAACAGGCACCGTGCAGTGGACAGCAAACTGCAGCAGAAGCTCCGCGAACGCCGGGAGAAGGCGGCTCTGGAGGCCATCGCCGGAAAGCTGTCCGGCTTCAGCCTCGGGTTCGGGTCCGTTCCCGGCGGGGAGCCACCGTGGCTCAGAGCGGCCATCGACCGGTTCCAGGACATCCGCACAGACCCGGACGACGTGATCAGCGATGAAACGGCTTCCGGTGAACTCGACGCGTGGATACAGGAATTGCTGACCCGGAATGGAGTGGCGGGGCACTTCTACGTGAAGACCCACGTGGCCCGCGAACCTTGGGTGGAGTGCCGTGTCGCCGAGGGCGGCGGCGGCTGGGCCGCGCTCGTGCGCGAGGCGATCGAGGATCCGTGGATTTTCCTCGCGGCGGACCTGAGCAGGCTGATCGTCATCTGCGAAACGGAATACCACTTCGCGGCGTACGCGAGCCGGGCAGACTGACCACTCCACCGAAGCCCGACGAAGCCGACGAGAGGCCGACGGGCCCCCCTACGCCGGACGCCCCTTCGGCCGCCGCAGCCCCGCGTTCGTAAGCCTGCGCACCAGTTCCTTCGAGCCGATCTCGACCGCGCCCGCGCGCACCGCGTCCTCGTAGCGGTGCGAGGGCAGGTCGTAGTGGTCGCGCTCGAAAGCGCGCGTCGGGGCGCCGATGCCTGCCGCGAACGCGTGCAGTTCCTCGTACGAGAAGTCGCTGACCAGGTGCGACCACATACGGCCGTGACCCGGCCAGGTCGGCGGGTCTATGTAGACCGTCACGCCGGACCGCCCGTCGGGCCACTCGTCGGACCGCCAGTCGGACCGCCGCCCGCCAGGCCGCCCACCGGGGCCACGACGACGGCCGCCTTGGCGCACACCCAGTGCGGGTCGGGGCCGAGCTCCGGCTCCACCTCCAGGGCGTGCGGGTCGTCCGCGCCGCAGACCGGGCAGAGCGGCCAGCGGCCGTAGCGCTCCAGGAGTGCGTCCTGTACGTCCTGGGCGACGAGCCCCGCGACGTACTCGACGCCCTCGGGCCACTGCTCGACCCACCAGCGGCGGTGCACCACCGACTCCTCGACCAGCGAGACGACCTCGGCCTCGGCGACCTCACCCGCCACGAGGTCGGCCAGGACAAGGGCACGAGCGGCGTGCAGCGCCTGCTCCAGAGGGTCGATCGCTTCCATGCAGCCATTGTCCACCCCACGTGCAACCCGCCGGAGCCCGCGCGTGACCCACCGAAATCCGCGCGTGACCTCCGAAGATCCATCCGAGATCGGGACCAAAGGGGTCTTGACCGACCCCCGGTCCGAAAATATCTTTCAGGCGTGACCAATGACGTGAAGGAAATTTTCGCGGGCGCGGCGCCCCCCGCCCCGGCCGCCCTCGCGGCCAAGGTGCGGACCCTCGCCCCGTCCATGACCCGCTCCATGCAGCTGGTCGCCGAAGCCGTCGCCGGCGACCCCGCGGGGTGCGCGGCCCTCACGGTCACCGGCCTCGCCGAGCTCACCGGCACCAGCGAGGCCACGGTGGTCCGCACCGCGCGCCTCCTCGGCTACCCCGGCTACCGCGACCTGCGGCTCGCCCTCGCCGGACTCGCCGCCCAGCAGCAGTCGGGCCGCGCGCCCGCCGTCACCGCCGACATCGCCGTGGACGATCCGATCGCGGACGTCGTGGCGAAGCTCGCGTACGACGAGCAGCAGACCCTCGCCGACACCGCGGGCGGACTCGACACCGTCCAGCTCGGCGCCGCCGTCGCCGCGCTCGCCGTCGCACCCCGCACCGAGATCTACGGCGTCGCCGCCTCCGGCCTCGTCGCCCAGGACCTCGCGCAGAAGCTGCTTCGCATAGGCCACATCGCCCACGCGCACTCCGACCCGCACCTCGCCGTCACGAACGCGGTCACCCTGCACTCCAAGGACGTGGCGATCGCGATCACGCACTCCGGGTCGACCGGTGACGTCATCGAGCCGCTGCGGGTCGCCTTCGAGCGCGGGGCGACGACCATCGCGATCACCGGGCGGCCCGGCAGCCCCGTGTCGCAGTACGCGGATCACATCCTGACCACCTCCACCGCGCGCGAGAGCGAGCTCAGGCCCGCCGCGATGTCGTCCCGTACGAGCCAACTCCTCGTCGTGGACTGCCTGTTCGTGGGCGTCGCCCAGCGGACGTACGAGAGCGCGGCCCCCGCACTCGCCGCCTCCTACGAAGCGCTCGCGCACCGGCACAGCCCGCGCGGCGGCAGCCGCTGACCTCACCTGGCCTCTCCTGACCTCCCTCGTCCTGCGCCGTCTCCACCCCCCTCCACCCCGCCGCACACGAAAGAGCCGCACGCCATGCCCTCCACGACCGACGCCACCCCCACCCCCTCTCCCTCCCCCACCCCCGGCAGCGGAGAGACGTACGGCGAGCTCCGCGCCCAGCTGGACACGCTCACCACCGAGGCGTTCCGGCCCGAGCTCTCCGAGATCGACCGGCAGCCCACGCTGGAGATCGCGAAGATCATGAACGGCGAGGACGCCACCGTGCCGACGGCCGTCGCCGAGCAGCTCCCGGCGATCGCCGCCGCCATCGACGGCACCGCCGAGCGCATGGCCCGCGGCGGACGGCTCGTCTACGCGGGCGCGGGTACGGCGGGGCGCCTCGGCGTGCTCGACGCCTCCGAGTGCCCGCCCACTTTCAACACCGACCCGTCCGAGGTCGTCGGCCTCATCGCGGGCGGGCCGAGCGCCATGGTCACGGCGGTCGAGGGCGCGGAGGACAGCAAGGAGCTCGCGGCCGAGGACCTGGACGGGCTCGGTCTCACCGCGAACGACGTGGTCGTCGGCGTCTCGGCGTCCGGCCGCACTCCGTACGCCATCGGCGCGGTGGAGCACGCGAGGCGGCGGGGCGCGCTCACCATCGGCCTCTCCTGCAACGCGGACAGCGGGCTCGCGGCAGCCGCCGACCACGGCATCGAGATCGTGGTCGGCCCGGAGCTCCTCACCGGCTCAACCCGCCTGAAAGCGGGCACGGCCCAGAAGCTCGTCCTCAACATGCTGTCGACGATCACGATGATCCGCCTCGGCAAGACCTACGGAAACCTGATGGTGGACGTACGCGCGTCGAACGAGAAGCTGCGGGCCCGCTCGCGGCGGATCGTCTCCCTCGCCACCGGCGCGTCCGACGAGGAGATCGAGGCCGCGCTCGCCTCCACGGACGGGGAGGTGAAGAACGCCATCCTCACCATCCTCGGCGGAGTCGACGGCCACACGGCGGCCGACCTGCTCGCGTCATCGGACGGCCACCTCAGGGCGGCACTGGACACCGCGCGCACGCCCCGCACCACCACCTGACCCACCCCTTTTCCCCTTCCCCTTTTCCCCTTTTCCCCTTCCCCTGCCGCTGACCGAACAGCGCCACCCTGCACACAGCAAGGCACCCCGCACCATGGCAACTGACAAGAACCGCGCCACAGCCGCCGCGATCCTGCCCCTCGTCGGCGGCGCCCGGAACGTCACGTCCATCGCCCACTGCATGACGCGCCTGCGCCTGCGCCTCGCCGACCGCTCGCTGGTCGACGACGAGGCACTGAAGGCGCTGCCCGCCGTGATGGGCGTGGTGGATGACGACACGTACCAGATCGTGCTCGGCCCGGGCATCGTCGCCCGCGTCACCCCGGAGTTCGAGGCCTTGGTGGCGGAGGGCGCCGCGTCGGCAGCCCCGACGGCGCCCTCCGAACACGTGCTCACCGCTGATGAGTTGGCGACACAGGGGGCAGCCATCCGGGCGGCCCGCAAGGAGAAGAACGCCACCCCGTTCAAGCTCTTCCTGCGCCGCATCGCGAACATCTTCGTGCCGCTGATCCCGGCCCTCATCGGCTGCGGCATCATCGCGGGCATCAACGGCCTCCTGATCAACCTGGAGTGGCTGCCGGGCATCACCCCGGCGCTCGCGGCGATCGCCTCCGGCTTCATGGCCCTGATCGCGGTGTTCGTGGGCTTCAACACGGCGAAGGAGTTCGGCGGTACGCCGATCCTGGGCGGCGCGGTGGCGGCGATCATCGTGTACGCGGGTGTGGCGAACATCGAGGCGTTCGGTCAGAAGCTGTCACCCGGGCAGGGCGGTGTACTGGGCGCCCTGGGCGCCGCGGTCCTCGCCACGTACATCGAGAAGTGGTGCAGGCGCTGGGTCCCGGAGGCGCTGGATGTCCTCGTCACCCCCACGATCACGGTCCTCCTCTCCGGCCTGGTCACGATCTTCGGCCTGATGTTCCTGGCGGGCGAGGTCTCGACGGGCATCGGCACGGCGGCGAACTGGCTCCTGGACAACACGGGCGCGTTCGCGGGCCTGGTCCTGGGCGGCCTGTTCCTGCCCCTGGTGATGCTGGGCCTGCACCAGGCCCTGATCCCCATCCACACCACGCTCATCGAGCAGCAGGGCTTCACGGTCCTGCTCCCCATCCTGGCGATGGCGGGCGCGGGTCAGGTCGGCTGTGCGATCGCGGTGTTCAAGCGCCTGAAGAACAACACGTCGATCCGTACGACGATCAAGTCGGCGCTCCCCGCAGGCTTCCTGGGCGTGGGCGAACCTCTCATCTACGGCGTCTCGCTCCCCCTCGGCCGCCCCTTCATCACGGCGTGCGTGGGCGGTGCGGCGGGCGGCGCGTTCATCGGCTTCTTCTCGATGATCGGCGAGAAGGTCGGCTCCACGGCGATCGGCCCGTCGGGCTGGGCCCTGTTCCCCCTTCTGGACGGCAACAAGGGTTTGGGCCTGACGATCGCGATCTACGGCGGCGGCCTGCTTGTCGGCTACGTGGTGGGCTTCGTCGCGACGTACTTCTTCGGCTTCAGCAAGCAGATGCTGGTGGAACTGAACGTCGACACGACCGCGCACGAGCAGGTCGTCGCGGGTTCCCCCACCCCGTCAGCGGACCCGGCCAAGTCACCCGCGACGGTCTGACTTGTCCGGCATCTGACCTCTCCGACAACCGAGGGCGGCACCCTGCACGACGGGGTGCCGCCCTCGCGTTGCGCCGGGGCGGTGTGTCAGACCATGGCGAGCCGGTCCACAAGGAGTTCCACCCTCGGCTCGATGTACTCCGGCGGCAGCCGTCCCGCCCGGGTCAGGGTGGCCAGGCCGTGCAGGGCCGCCCAGAACGTCTCGGTGAAAAGGCCCGGGTCGACGCCGTCCCCTGCGACCTCGCCCAGGCTCTCCAGCAGCGCGGCGAAGGCGTCCTTCAGCGGCTCCGGGGTGTCGTCGTCCGCGAACGCCAGGCCGCCGTCGAGCTGGAACAGGGCGTCGTAGACCGCCGGGTTGCGTGCGGCGAAGTCGAGGTAGGCGCGGGCGAGGGCGGTGACCCGCTCGCGCGGGCTGTCCGCGCCGGAGGTCGCGGCCCGCACCGCCACGGCCATCTCGGCGGCGCCCTCGATGGCGACGGCGCCGATGATCTCGCGTTTGCCGCGGAAGTGGCTGTAGAGGACGGGCTGGCTGTATTCGATGCGCTCGGCGAGCCGGCGGGTGGTGACCGCGTCCCAGCCCTGCTGCTCGGCGAGTTCGCGGGCTGTCGCCACGATGAGGCGCTCCCGCTCCGCCCGTTCGCGCTGCTTGCGTTCCTGTACCGACATGACTCGATCCTAGCATCGCTAGACAATCGAGCGGCAGTAGCGCTAGCGTTGCCTCATCAGCTAGCAACGCTAGATTTCAGAAGAGGTCATCATGCTCAACGCACTTGAGGTGTTCACCACCGTGGTCGTCGGCGTGATGGTGGGGGTGGAGTTCTCCGTCGCCTTCGTCATGAGCCGGATCCTCAACGCCCTCCCCGAGGACAGCAGCCAGCTCGGCCACGCCCACGGGGGCCGGATGCTCGGCGCCGTGATGCCGTTCTGGTACATCGGCTCGCTCATCCTCATCGCGGTCTGGGCCGTCGCCGGATGGCACCACCACGGCACCGGTCTAGTCGTCACGGCCGGCGCGCTGCTGCTCGTCAGCGTGATCATGTCGATCCTGCTGCTCGTCCCGATCAACAACCGGAACAAGACGTGGACCCCCGAGAACCGGCCCGCCGACTGGAAGCAGCAGTTGAACGCCTGGGAGCGCTGGCACTACGTCCGCGTCGCCGTCATCATCGCCGCCTTCACCTTGCTGGTCGCCGCCCTCGCCTGAGCCCACGGGCTCACCCGCCCGGCCGTCAGCCGCAACCGCCCGGCCGTGCGCCCGAAGTGCGGCACCGCCACGGCGACACCCATTCACCGATAGCGAGAGGAATTTCCGACCATGGCCAAGCTGCAGAGTCTCGACCCGAACACACCGATGTTCGCGCAGTTCAAGGAGAAGACCGGGCCCATCGTCCTGGCCAACACCTTCTTCGTCCCGAAGGAGAGGACCGAATCGTTCCTGGCCCTCTTTCACCAGCAGGCGGAGTTCATGAAGGCTCAGCCGGGATTCATCTCCCTGCAGATGCACAAGGGAACGGCGGACAGCCAACTCCTGATGAACGTCGCGGTCTGGGAGTCGACCGAGGCTCTCGCCAGGGCGTTCGGCAGCCCGGAGTTCCAGCGCATGGCTGCCGAATTCCCCGACGACATCGTGTCGTACCCGCACATCTTCGAGCAGATCGACGCGTGACACGTCAGCTGCAGTAAGGCGATCTCGGCCGCCCCACCCGCACCGGCACCCGCACCGGTCCGCGTCATCCGGCACGTCATCGGCCGCCCCAGCTACGCCCGCCGCTGAGCCCTGCCCCACCCCAGGCTGAACATCGAAGGAGAAGCACCGTGTCGCTGAAGAACGTCAACACCGTCCTGGTCACCACCTGCGCCCTGTTCGTCCTCTACCTCGGACTGTCCTTCATCCTGACCCCCGAGACGTCCACTCCAGGCGTCGGCCTGCCGAACTGGCCCGCCGGCGACGGCGACGGCTTCCTCATCATGAAGGGCATCCGCGAATTCTCGATGGGCCTGGTCATCGGCATCCTGCTGGTGACGGGCCACCGCCGCGCGCTGGGCTGGGTCCTGCTGATGGAGGCCGTCGCCCCGTTCGGCGACATGATCAACGTCTTGGCCCACCACGGCTCCATCGCCGCAGCGTTCGGCATCCATGGCCTGACCTCGGCACTGATCGCGATCACCGGCCTGCTGATCCTCCGCGAGACCAGCAAGGCCCACAAGGCCCCCGCCCCAGCACCCGCCGCACAGCCCGCCTGACAGCTGCACGCCTCGAAGGGCCACCTCCGCGAGTTCGCGAATTCTGAAGGGTGCTTGGGACGAACCCATGGGTTCAACCGGGAAGTTGGCCTGCGCGGGCGCTCCGGTTCAACGGCTGCGCAACGCATCTGCGGTGGCGGAGATGGCGACGGCGGTCGTGTAGAGGAGGCCGGCCTTGGCGCGGCTGAGTCGGCCGGTGATTGGTAAGGTCGCCGATCATCATTGCTGGGTCGGAAGGCCAAGGTGGACAGGGAAGCTCTCGAAACGCTGCTGCGAGCGGGCTTGCCCGCGATGCACGGGCAAGCCCGATTGGAACTTGTCGAGCCCGGTCTTGACCTTGCGTCGGATGGGCGCCTCACCGTGAGGCTGTGCTTGCACAACGACGGCACCGGCGAATGCGGAGAGCAGACAGTCCAACTGGTCCCGGCAGCCCAGGACCCCGAGCGTGCCCACGCCTACGTCCAGGCGTGGGTGCAGTCGCTGCCGTCCCTGCTGGCATGTGCCGTCGACCGGATGGGCGGACGGTCCGTGGCCCCCAGCATGCTGGAGTTTCCCCAAGTAGTGCTCGAACAGAGCCAGGCGCAGACCACGACGCAGTTCGTCGAACAGTTCACTGATCCCCGCACAGTGCGGGCGTGGGCCGCAGCGGCGGATGCCGCCAACGCCGCGGAGTGGGTACGGGATGTCTGCCAGGGCCTGCGGTTGGGCAAGCACGCTGACGCGCTGGTGGCGTTGTGCCGCACCGGGATCGACCTGACCCCATGCTCCGACGGCATGGGCGCTGGACGCACCCGCCTGGGCGGCTTTCCCGACCTGCCGTCCGGTGCGGCCTGGCCACACCGCCGAGATCGCGCGATGACTTTCCTGGCGCAGATCGATCTGGCCGAGATGAGCCGGTGCGACGATGACCGATTGCTGCCCCCTGCCGGATTGCTGCAGATCTTCGCCGACCTCACCAGCGGCACCGCGTGGGACGACACGGCACACGGACCAGGGGTGCTGGTCATGACCCAACCATCAGACACCCGCGAATTGGTCGCCACAGCGACTCCTGCGGAAGCCGGGACGTTCCCGCGGCGCGCGGTGATCCCATCGGTGAACCTGTCGCTTCCCCCGTTGGACAGCCCCTTTTACCAAGACCTCACCGACCTGGACCTCACTGGCTGTGACCCCGCCGACCCGGGTGAGGAGTTCGCGGCGTTCATCGAGTTCCTCAACGAGTTCCATCCCCCGTTGGATGACGATGACCGGCCTCGGCACCGCCTGCTCGGCTACGCCGATCCCCTGCAGAACGACCCCTGGGAGCAGTGCTCGACCGCCGAACCGGACGTACCGCCCACGCAATGGCAACTGCTCGCCCAGATCGACTCCGAACCGGACGCTCCGCTCGGCGACGACGGCCTGATCTATATCTTTATCCCACGCGATGCGCTGGCGGCGGGCGACTTCACCAGGGCCCGTGGCGTATGGCACATGCATTGACCACATCCTCAGCTCTGCCACGACTTGCGACGAGGTGAGTGCGGCGGGACCGGCCGCCCTGCTGATCTGACGTATGACCGAGCCAAGGACGGAGACGCGAAATGAGCCACACACGCTGGACGCTGGCCCGCGAGAGGAAGCTCCGCGAGGGATACGCCGAGTCACCTGAAGCCGAGGCCGACCGCGCTGAGATCCGCCTCGCGATGGCCTTCGCCAAGGCCGTCTACGACCGCCGCAAGGAGCTGGGTCTCTCGCAGACCCAGCTCGCCGAACGCGCAGGCCTCACCCAGGCCAAGGTCTCCCGCATCGAAGGCGCGGACGCGGTCCCGACCCTGCCCCTCCTGCGCCGCGTGGCCACCGCGATGAACGCCTCCCTGAACATCGCCCTGGACGCCGACCACGAAGAGGTCACCTTCACCGCCCTCCCCGCGGCTTGATCCCCTTCTTACACTCCACCCCGCCCATGCCAGCTGCATCAGGCGGTCACGGCCTGCTGATGATGCGCGAGACCGATGCGGGCCCAGTCAGTCGATGGGGGCTGGGCCCACTCCCTGGATGGTGAGCTGGAGCAGGTGGTTGGCGTGGGTGAGGGGGGTGGCCTCGTGTTCCGTGGCCAGGGCGATGCCGGCGGTCAGGGTGATCAGGTCACGGAAGGTGAAGTCGCTTCGGACGGCCCCGTCGTCGATGGCGCGGCGCAGGAGCGGAGTGCCCGCGGCTTCCAGGACGGCGGCGCAAGAGTCCGGGGCGGCGTCCTCGACGGGTGGTTCGTAGGCGAGGGCGTCGGCGAGTCCGCGTGCGGAGACGGCGTAGGCGAGGAGGTCGTGCATCCAGGACAGCAGTGCCGCACGGCTGTCCTTCGCGGCGCTGCCGACGCGGGCCTGTTCGGCCAGGGTCTGGATGCGCTCGTGGAAGACGGCTTCGAGGAGGGCCTGGCGGGTGGGGAAGTGCCGGCGCACGGTCGCCGAGCCGACGCCCGCGGTGCGGGCGATCTGTTCGAGGGAAGCCTCGGTGCCGCGGTCGGCCACCTCCGCTTCGGCGACTTCGAGAATGCGCGCGTAGTTGCGGCGTGCGTCTGAGCGCTGGCCTGGCATGTTTCCCCTTGCTTGCTAAGTGGCGGGCCCCGCCATATCGTAACGGAGACGGAAACGGCGGACCCCGCCATTTGCGTGGCCCAAGACGTACGTGGAGATCCGACTATGCCTGCAACCCCTGCTCCTGTTCTGGTGACCGGCGGCACGGGCCGCCAGGGCGGCGCGACCGTCCGGGCCCTGCTTGCCGCTCAGGCACCCGTTCGAGCCCTGGTCCGTGACCCGCACACCGACGGGGCGAAGGCCATCCAGACCCTGGGCGCCGAGCTGGTCACCGGCGATCTGACCGACCCGGCTTCACTGGCCCGCGCCGCCCAGGACGTCCGTGCGGTCTTCTCCGTGCAGATGCCGCCCTTCACGGGCGAAGGCTTCGACTTCGCCGGAGAACTCACGCAGGCCACCAACCTGATCGAGGCAGCCCGGAAGGCGGGCGTGAGCCAGTTCGTGCAGTCCTCCACCAGCGGGGTCGGCGCACACACGCAGGCACCCGGCTGGGCCGAAGGCCGCTGGGCACCCCTGCAGCCGTACTTCGAGACGAAGCAGGCGATCATGGACGCGGTACGCCGTGCGGCCTTCCCGCACTGGACCGTGATCAAGCCCGCGTTCTTCATGGAGAACCTCCCCGCACTCGCACCCCACGGCCCCGACGGCGGCCTGGCGACCATCGTGAAGCCCGACACCGAGCTGGCCCTGGTCGCCCGCGAGGACATCGGCTCGGCCGTGGCCCACGCCATCGCCGACCCGGACCGCTTCCACACGCTGGAGCTGGAACTGGCGAGCGACCGGCTCACCATGAAGCAGATCGCCGAGGTCCTCTCGGAGGCGTGGGGCGTGCCGGTGGCCGCCCCGACGATGAACCTTGAGGAAGCGCTCGCGGCGGGCATGCCCGGCTGGGGAGCCGGACACGACTGGAACAACCTCGTCGGCCAGCCGGCCCGCCCTGAATACGCCCGGACGCTGGGCATCCCGCTGACCCCCTTCGCCGACTGGGCCCGCGCACACCTCACGGCGGCATAACCGCTCCACAGCGTCCCGCGGGGCGGTGCGTTGGCGTACGCGACCCCGACTAACCGGGGAAGTCGGCGGTATCGACGGTCGCCGCGAACGGATCCGGCAGCTTGAGGCTCTCCCCGAACGGCACCCGCTCGGCGTGCTTGTACGCCCCGTTCTGCGGGCCGGTGAACAACGTGGCTGTCGGGCCGTGCTCATCGAAGCGGTCCACGAGCAGGTAGACCGGAACCGGGGCATGCGCGTAGGCCCACAGCTTCTTGGTGCGGTCGTCCTTGGCGTTGCTCTGCGACGTGATCTCGACGACGAGCAGGGCTTCCGACGCGTCCAAGGGGTCGTTGGTGTCGGGGTCGGCGGCGTCGACGACCTCGCGGGCGGCCAAGACCAGGTCGGGCACGTACAACTTGTCCAAGGGGGCGATGTGGATGCCGAGGGTCTGGTAGACCTCCAGCTTCTCGGAGATCACCCCATAGAGCAGCCTGTGCAGCATGGCTGCGATTCCGTTGTGGTGCCTGTGCGGCGGCGGTACCAAGACAATCTGCCCTTCATCGATCTCGGCGTGCCAGCCCTCCGGCACATCCAGCTCACGCCATGCCTGGAGCAGAAGGTCCCACGAACGGCGGTCAGGAGCCGTGTCGTGCTCGACCAGTGCTGCGGTCATCGCGGGTCCCTTCTCTTGAAGCCTGCGGCGCGTGAGCGTAGATCGACGAGCCTGCGGTCGTTGACCGCTTTCTCCCAGCGTCCCACGAACGAGCGACCGAGGCGGCGATCCGCTCACCGTGGCCTCGCCTGGCCCTGCCGGTTCAGCTCCCGCACCCGTTCCCGCAGCACCTCCCCCGGTGGCGCCTCCCCCACCTTCTCGGGCGGGCAGTCCCACTCCCGGCCGCCACCCAAGGGGCGTAGCTGTACGAGACCGCCCTCGCAGCCCATGACCTGCCCCACGCTGCCGTCCCGGTAGTCGACGGCGTACGTCCCCGCCTCCGGAACACCCGGGTCGCCGGTCATCGCGCGCCCTCCAGTACGACGGCAAGACGCAACGCCGTGTCGAGGTTGCAGCGCCCCAGCTCCACCAGCGGCAGCGCCCCTTCGGTCGACGCCGTCAGGGGGTCCATCCGCAGCGAGGGCAGCGTGACCCCGGCCCCTTCGAGGCCCGCTCTCAACTGCCGTACGGCCTCCTCGACCGCCCGCACCCGTTCCTCCGCCGTCAGCGCCATACCCTCCGCCTTTCACACCGAGTGTTGCTTTTCCATCACCCAGCGTGTCCGTCGCTGCGTACCCTGAGAAGCGTCGGCGACCCAACAAACCCCCTTGTTCGGTGCAGGAGTTGCCCCATGACCCGCCCCAAGGACCTCGACCCCTCATCGAACCCCCGAGCCCTCCTGGGCTGCGAACTCCGCCACGCCCGTGAACGTGCGGGCCTCAGTCAGGACGCCCTGGGCGCGCCGCTCTTCGTCAGCGGCTCCTTCATCGGGCAGCTGGAGGCCGGTACGCGCCGGATGCATCTGGAGTACGCCCACCACTTCGACGAAGTCCTGGGCACAGGGGGCTTCTTCACCCGCAACTGCAAGGCCGTCGCCAAGTCCAAGTACCCGGATCACTTCGCTGAGGCGGCGGAGGCGGAGGCGGTTGCGACCGCCATCAAGCAGTACGCCACCTTGTTGATCCCGGGGCTACTTCAGACGGGGGCGTACGCGAAGGAGATCTTCCGCGCCTACCACCCGACGGCGACGGACGACGCGATCAACACCCAGGTGGAGGTGCGGCTCGAACGCGCTCGTCTACTCGACGACCCAACAACACCGCTGTTGTGGGCGATTGTTGACGAGGCCGCCCTCAGGCGGGCGGTGGGCGGCGGCGCGGTGATGGCGGAAGCGCTGCGCCACGTGGCGGTCCTCGCACGGAAGCACCGCGTCATCGTGCAGGTGCTGCCGTTCGACGCCGGGGCGCATGCAGCGATGGAAGGCCACCTGAAGCTGATGGAGTTCGAGGACGCACCTCCGCTTTCCTTCGTCGAAGGGCCGAACATGGGTCAGCTCTTGGACGACCCAGCCACGGTCACCCGCCACGCCCTGATGTTCAACCTCCTCCAGGCCGCCGCGCTCTCCCCGAAAGAATCCCTGGCCCTGGTCGAGTCGGTGGCGCAGGATTACGAGTATGGAGAACACCCGTGAGTACGAGTACGACCCGAGCGCGATGACCTGGCACAAGTCCAGCTACAGCGCTGGTGACGGCGGCAACTGCCTGGAGGTCGCCCGCTGGCGCAAGTCCACGTACAGCGGCGGCAGCGGCGGCGACTGCCTCGAAGTATCCGACGGCCACCCGGGGCTCCTCCCCGTCCGCGACTCCAAGAACCCCACCGGCCCGAAGCTCGTGTTCCGGGCCACGGCCTGGTCCGCGTTCATCGCGGATCTCCAGGTCAGCTAACCCCCGGGGCTCAAGCCACAAGCCCCGAGCCCTCTTTTCAAGGAACGGGAGGCGGGTATCAACCCGCCCTCCCTCCCCCGGCGTTGGCACAACTGACCACTTTCCGGGTTCGACTTGCCACGCAGCGTGACGACGCTCTACCGTGCCCGATTAACGAACAAAAACAACCCCCGTCAGGTGCTAGCAACACCTGCGGGGGCCTGACCACCAAGATCGAAAGCAGCGTCGATCCGATGGCTAATACGCAGCTTAGTGCCGCCCTCCGCCCTGCGCACGCAGACCCGCACCCGATGGCCAATCCGGGTTACGGGAAACGTTCGGCGCCCGCACAACTCCCCCGCACGGCGTACGACTTCACCCACCTTCAACCCCGCGAAGCGTCCATCGCCGCATACCTCGACCGCCTCCCCGACGGCGCGGACATCTCCGTAAAGACCCTGGCCAAGCACCTCCCGTACGGCCAGTGCGCTCTCCGTACCGCCCTCAACAGGCTCCAGGCAGCAGGCCACTTGCGGCGCGGCAGCGAACACGTGCGCGGTTCCGGCAGTGCTCGCTGGGTCACGCGGACGTGGTTCTCGCGGACCGCGAGGGACAACGACTGGTGGGCGGCGTTCACGCGCGGCGACGTACCGGAGGGCGAGCCGGACAGACCCCGGCACCCCACCCGCAGCCGCGCCTTCATCCTCCTGGCAGCCCTAGGCCGGACGGCCCCCTCCCTCTCCCTCGCGTACGTGGACTGCGCTGCCCTGGAGCCCCAGGTCACCGAGTGGTTCACGCGCGGGGCGACGGAGCCGGACATCCTCCGCGCCCTCACCTCGGGGCTGCCCACCCCGGTCCACAGCCCTGCGGCCCTCGTCCGCAGCCGCCTCAAGACCAAGCTCCCTCCGGAACCAGCGCCCCGCCCCGTACTCCGCGTACTGGAGTGCGGGAGGTGCGGCGCACCCGGCCGCCCCGAAGCCCTGCCCGGCGGCACCTGCGGCCCGTGCCGGGGTGAGCCCGGCCCCGCACCCCGCGCAGCGTCGACCCTGGCACCCACAGCCGTCCGCGCCCACGCGGCGGCAGCCCGCGACGCAACCAACGCCGCACAAGAGAGAAGGCACCTCCATGGCTCCTGGCATCGATGAGCGCCCGCAGATGACCGTCGAGGACTTCGAGGAACTGGAACGCCGAGCACCCGAAACCGTGCGGCTGGAGTACGTCAACGGAAAACTAGGGGTCAAGGCGATGCCGGACGGCAACCACAGCTCGATCCTCATGTGGCTGCTGCAAGGGACGCGCCCGCACGGACGGTTCCCTCGCACCGGTAGGCCACTTCAGGGGACACGGAGAGTGGTCCGATCCCGAGGGCATCCTCATGGCCGTCGAGATCACCTCCCGCGACAAGGACACCAACCAGCGCGACCGGATCGATAAGCCGGTCGGCTACGGCGAGGCCGACATCCCCGTCTACCTCCTCATCGACCGTGACAACAACACCCTGACCGTCTTCAGCGAGCCGAAGGACGGGGTGTACCAACAGAAGCCCTCCTACCCGTACGGAGCTGTCGTCGAGCTCCCGGCCCCCGTGAACATCACCCTCGAAACCGAAAAGCTCAAGGACTACGCCGACTGACCGAATGTCCGACCGCCGTCCTCACCTGCCGAAATGCACCGCAGGGAACGCGCCTTCCGCCCTGAGGGTCCCGGAGAACGCACCGGCAAGTTCGGTGAGGCGGGCGGTGGCCGCCTCACCGAGGTGGTCGTACGGGGCCGCGTCGAGGCG
Organism: Streptomyces sp. NPDC056486; assembly: GCF_042795295.1. NCBI lineage: Bacteria > Bacillati > Actinomycetota > Actinomycetes > Kitasatosporales > Streptomycetaceae > Streptomyces > Streptomyces sp. NPDC056486. The sequence continues at coordinate 24,320 of NZ_JBHTSF010000025.1, read as the reverse complement.
GTCCGTCAGCGCCTCCGTCTCGCCGCGCAGCGCCGTGCCCGCATCCGTGAGGTCCCCCGCCCCGTCCAGCAGGCCGCGCTCGCGCAACTGGTCCCGGGCAGCGTCCCACTGCCGCTCGGACCATCCGCGGGTCCGCATGAGCAGTGCCGATGTCGCCGCCTTGCCGGTGGCGTTGTGCAGGACCAGCGCCTCGATGCCGGACAGGCCTGCGACCGCCAGGGCGGCGAGGTGACCGTCGCCCCGGTGCTCGCGCAGCAGCGTCGCGGCGTGCCACAGGGCGAGGTGCGGTTCTTCGGGTACGGGGAGGTCGACGTTGGCTGCGTACAGCGGCCGTGCCTCCCGGCGGCACGCTTCGGTGGCGTGCAGTGCGAGTTCGGCCGCCTCGGTCATCTGGGTGGATATGAGGGCCTCCGCCCCGAGCAGCCGCCGCAGCGTCCCGTCCGCGCCACGCAGCCGCGCCGCGAGCACCGCCTCCGGTGTGGTGACGGTCCACGCGGCGGGGATGTACCGCCGTACATGCTCGTGATTGAAGTTGTAGAACGTCGCTGTGACGGTGCCCGCGTCGACGGCGCCGAGCGGTGCGGCGCGGCCCGCGAGGTAGACCATGGGGCCGGGCTCAAGGCCTAGTGCCGTGAGTTCCTCCTGCGGCTCCGGCGCGAAGTACATGGCCGCGTGCAGGGGGCTGACGGCGTTGTGGCAGTGGCGGCCTGCGCTCGCCTCGATGGACGTCATGCTGTGGCTCCGGTTTCGTCGATGGGGTCATCGGTGGGGTCATCGGTGCGTTCGTCGGTGGGGTCGTGGTGGGGGCAGTCGGTCAGTCCTGCCGCGGTCTGGGTGAGGTGCCGGGTCAGGACCTCGGCGGCGGTGTCGGCGTCGCGGGCCAGCGCCGCCTCCTCAAGGCGGCGATGCTCCAGGGCGCCGTCCCGGCCGGGGTTGCGGTGCGCCGACCAGCGGCGGGCCAGCTCGCTCGCGGTCCACATCCGGTCGAAGGTCTCCAGGAGGACCGCGTTGTCGCATCCCTCAAGCAGAGTCCGGTGGAAGATCCGGTGGGCCTCGGCCCATGCGCTGCTGTAGTGCTCGCCCTCCTCCGGCACGAACGCCGGGGTGCGGGTCAGGCGGTGGTGGGCGGCTCGTACCCGGGCTTCCCAGTCGACGTCGCCGCGTTCGACGGACATCCGCAGCATGACCGGTTCGATGGTCCTGCGGGCCTCCGCGATCTCCTGCCAGCGGCGGTCGGAGAAGGCAGGGACGGCGAAGCCGCGGTTGGGCAGCCGGTCGGCGAGGCCATCGCCGACCACCCGCACCAGCGCCTCGCGCACGACGGCCAGGCTCACGCCCTGCTCTTTGGCGAGGTCCTGGGGCTTGAGGGCGTCACCGGGAGCGTGATCGCCGCGCATGATCGCGTCCCGCAGGTGTGCGTAGACCTGCTCGGAGAGCATCTGCTTCCCCGCCGACGGCGAGGTCTGGGGCAGCTGGCTCCGGCTCTGGCTCTGACTCATGCCTGCACAATAGATGATCCGACAGATAATCGATTACTTATCTCGTTGTCGATTCTCATCGTCGATCTCAGCCGCGTACGCCTCCGACGCCTTCGGGACATACTTCCCCCGCGTCAGCGGGCATCCCCTGACCGAGTCGAATGCCGCCACGCCACACCCGTAACCGGCGCTCGCACCCTCCCCCAGGCCCGGCGGCGCTCACCCCCGTACCGCACACGCGAAAGCGGCCAACACCCCGCTGTCCGAAAGGATCCCGCTCTCCTTCCGGCGGCCGACCGACGTACCGAAGATGACACCCGCACGACATCCCGCCATCGGAGCCGCACCACCGGAGGGGACCCTTCATGACCGAGTTGAACGACACCGGGCAGCCCGACGAAGAGCAGATCGCCGAGGCCTTCGGGACCGCCGCCCGCATCACCCTGGCGCCCGGCCCCAGGGAAGTTTCCGAGGCCGCGCCCGCCCCGGACCAGGAGTGGACGCTGCCGGAAGGCAGGGCCTGGGTGTATCTCGCCAACCCAAAGGACGGGCTCACCAAGCCGGTCATCATCGGGGACGGGTTCAACACCGGGCCCAGTGACCTGGACTTCTCGTGGGAGACCCTGGAGCGCGGCCCGTACCCGTTCATCAGCACGCTGCGAAAGCGCGGGTACGACGTCATCCTGCTCGGCTTCGACGAGCGCAGCGCCTCGATCCTGGACAACGCCAAGGCCGCCAAGTCGGCGATCCAGGAGGCGATCGCGCGGCGCAGCGGCAACCACCCGCTGACCGTCGGCGGCTTCAGCATGGGCGGTCTGGTCACGCGGTACGCGCTCGCCAAGATGGAGCACGACAACGACGACCACGAGACCGAGCTGTACTTCTCCTTCGACAGCCCGCACCGCGGCGCCTGGATCCCGATCGCGCTGCAGTCGTTCGCGCACTACATCCGCCGGCTCAACGCCGCCTTCTCGAACCAGATGAACAGCCCGGCCGCGCGCCAGCTCCTGTGGCAGCACATCTCCGAGTGGGGCGACACCCCCGAGACGGACAAGGAGCGCGTCGAGTTCCTCGCCGAGCTGCAGCGGGTCGGCGGCTGGCCGAACCGGCCGCGGAAGATCGGTGTCGCCAACGGCGTGCGCACCGGCGCAAGCAACGGCATCGCACCCGGCGAGCAGGCGTTCCACGGCAGGGGCCTTGCCATCACCGGCACCCACCTCTACACGCAGCGCGAGGGCGAGGACCAACTCGTCGCGCAGCTGCGGGTGGTGACCCTGCGCAGGCCGCACATCCGCACCTCGTACCTGCCCGCGATCGACGGCGCGCCCGGCGGCACCCTGGAGGGCTTCGGCATCCTCGCCGACGAGCTCGACAAGATCCCCGCCATCATCGGTCTCGGCTCCGAGGCCGAGATCCGCGAGCACTGCTTCGTCCCCACCGTCAGCGCGGTCGCCCTGCGCGACATCGACACCCACGACAAGCTGTACTCCCCGGTCACGGCCTCGGCGGCGGAGGACAGCGAGCTGGACGAATTCCTCTGCGCCTCCCAGAACGAGGGCCACACCCTGGTCACCGAGGAACTCTGCACCTGGATCATCGACCGGCTGCCGGACTGATCCCCTCCTGGGGACAGGCCGAGAGCGGGGCCCCGGTCGCGTCGGTCGCCCGGCACAGGACGAGGACGACGTCGTCCGTGAGCGGGCGGCCGGTGTGCGCGATCGCCATGGCGTACAGGGCGTCGAGCGCATCGGAGTTCGAGGGCTCGGCCATCGCCTCGGCCACGCGCGGGAGCAGGGGGAACTCGACGCCGTCGGCGTCGCGGGCCTCGCTCAGGCCGTCGGTGTAGAACAGGAGGCGCTCCCCCGGCTGGAGGTAGACCCGGTGCGGCAGCGGGGTCGTACGCATCCCCAACGGGAGCGCGGGCTCCGGGGGTTCGAGGAGTCTGATCTGCTTGCCCACCCGAAGGGGCGCCGGGTGGCCGCAGTTGACCAGGCGGACCTCACCCGGCGCGAACTCGGCGATGACGGCGGTGACGAAGTCCTCGGGCCCCAGGTCCGGGGCGATCCTGGCGTCCATGGCCGTGGCCAGGTCGGCGAGGCCGGGGGTGAGATAGGCGAGGTCGCGGAAGGCCTTCATCGTCGCCGCGGTGGTCCGCAGGGAGTCCAGGCCGTGGCCGCGTACGTCCCCGACGAAGAGCCGTGTTCCGTACGGGGTGTGGACGACGTCGTACAGGTCCCCGCAGACCGAGGCCCCCCGCATCGAGCTGTGCTGCCGGGTGCACACCTCGATCCCTCCGACCTCGACCTCCAGGGGCCGCAGCAGCGCGCTCTGCGACGCGCACGCCACCTCCGTGACCCGGGCGAGCGCCGACTCCCGCTCGGCATGCCGGGCGGCGTTGCGGACGGCCAGTGCCCCGCCCGCCACCAGGACCGCGAACTCCAGACCAAAACCCGGCGTCCCCAGCAGACGGCGCACGACCCCGATCCCTGCCGCGAGGAGCACCGTCAGGGCGACCACCACCGCGGTACGCCGCACACTCGACCAGACACTGGCCAGCAACGAGCCGATCAGCAGAACGGCGACCCCCGTCGACCAGCCTCGGACGCACGTGCAGAGCGCGGCGAGGAGGCAGCTCACCCCGAGAGCCAGCACCCACAGGCTGCTCCGGCCGCGCCATTTCCTCATGTCTGCCTCCCGGCCCCACCTGCCGACGGGCATGGCCCGGCCCCACCCCCATGTTTACGCTCCGTGACGACTGACGGTCACTATGACCCACCCGCGCCTCCTCCCAGAAGGGATTGACCGGAGTGGGCGGTAGATGACCGGGCCTGACGCGGAAATGCGGCGATACGAGCGTCTCGCCTGACGAAATGGGCATCTCGCGACATCCACGGGCCCGGGACGGTGACGGAGAGCAGACTCGCGTGGCGGAAAAAGCGGCTGCGGGGCCGGAAGGGCTTGAGCGGCCGGAGGGCCAGAGGGGGGCCGCCATGCGGGAATTTGGGCAGGGCCGACAGGTGGGCAACCTGCCGGCCGAGCCGACGAGCTTCGTCGGACGAGGGGCCGAACTGCGGGTCATAGCGGAAGCCGTGACCGACGCCCGCCTGGTGACGCTGACCGGCGTGGGCGGCGTGGGCAAGACCCGCCTCGCACAGCGCGCCGGAGCCGAACTGCGGGAGGACTTCTCCGACGGGGTGTGGCTGGTCGGCCTCGCCCAGCTGAGCGATCCGGCCCTGATGGCGCTCGCTCTGTACGAGGCCCTGCGCCTCGCCGATCAGAGCACCCGGCCCGCGATCGAGGTGGTGGCCGACTGGCTGGCCGACAAGAACCTGCTGCTGATCATGGACTGCTGCGAACATCTGGCCGCCGACTGCGCCGACTTCGTACGCATACTGCTGACCACGGCCCCGGAAGTACACGTCCTGGCCACCAGCCGCCACCCCCTGGCTCTCCGGGGCGAGCAGGCGATCATCGTGCCCCCACTGCCCGTCGACGCCCACGGCACACAACCGTCCGACGCGGCCCTGCTGTTCATGGAACGCGCGGGCGTCACCGAGAAGCACGGCACAGCGGTGGCGGAGATCTGCACACATCTGGAGGGCATCCCCCTCGCCATCGAACTGGCCGCCGCCCGCCTGCCCGAGATGGACCTGGACACACTCCGGGAGCGCCTGCACACGCGCTTCGAAACACTCGCCGCCCTCTCTCCCTCCCCCGACACCTGGTACGGCGAGAGCGACCCCCGGCACCAGACCCTGCGCACGGCCATCGGATGGAGCCATGAACTGTGCACCCCACAGGAGCGGTTGGCCTGGGCCCGCCTCTCCGTCTTCGCCGACGGCTTCGAGCAGGAGGCGGCCGAACTGGTCTGCGCCGTCGGCCCGCTCGGCAGCGGGCAGATCGGTGGGCTGCTTTCCGCGTTGGTGGACAAGTCGCTCCTGCGATCGGCGAAGACCCAGCGCGGCCTGCGGTACTCGATGCTGGACACCGTCCGTGAGTACGGCGCGGAGTGGCTGCGAAATCTCGGCGAGGAACAGCAGCTGGCGCAGCGGCACCGGGACTACTACCGCTGGCTGGCCCGCACCGGCGGCCGGAAGTGGGCCGGTCCCGACCAGGTGGCCTGGTACGAGCGGTGCACGGCTGAGCACGCCAACCTGCGCGCGGCCCTTGAGTGCTGCCTCGCCGCCTCGGACCCGCGCGACAGCCTTGAGATGACCGGCAGTCTGTGGTTCTTCTGGCTCTGCTGCGGCTTCCAGCGCGAAGGCCGCCACTACTTGGACCGTGCCCTCGCCACAGCCCCGGGGCCGGGCCCCGACCCGGAACGCTTCTGGGCCCTGTGGGCCTGCGGAGCGGTGGCCTTCATGCAGGGTGACCTCGAAGCCTCCACCCAACTGGCGGGCATATGCACTCCGTTGGCGGACCAGGTCGACGACCCGGCGGCGGTCGACGCCGCTCTCTACCTCGAAGGGGTCCAGCTGGTACTGACCGGGCAGTCGGCGGGGGCGCTCCGCCTTCTCTCGCGGACGTCCCGCTCCCCCGACTGCGGCGGCGGTTCTCCCGCCGTCAAGCTCTTCGTGCTCTCTGTCGTGACGTACGCCCAACTCCATCTGGGCGAGTTCGGGCGGGCCACCGAGAGCGCCGACACCTTGCGCGAGGAGTGCGAGCGGCACGGCGAGCAGTGGATGCGCAGTTTCGCCTTCTACCTGCTCTCCAGGGCCGCGCTGGGCAACGGCGACCCTGCCTCGGCCGTCCGGCATGCCCGCGACGCCCTGCCGATCAAATGGCGGCTCCACGACGTCTTCGGTGCCGCCCTGAGCATCGACGCGCTGACCTCGGCCATGGCCGACCCGGAGCAGACCGGGCGGCTGCTCGGCATCTCCGATGTCCTGTGGCGCTCCAGCGGTGTCGCCCGGATGGGAGATCCGGAGCTCATGGCCACCCGCAAGGCCTGCGAGCGCCGTATCCGCGACGCCATCGGCGACCCGGCGTACGAGGCCGCCTTCCGCAAGGGTCTGGAGACCGACATCGACGAGGGCATCGCCTACGCCCTGACACCCGGGGCATGGCCCTGAACAGGCCCCCGGGCAACGCCCGAGGGCGGCACCCCTTCGTGAGAAGGAGTGCCGCCCTCGGTACGTGAAGACTGGCCTACCGAGCCGAAGAGGCTCAGAAGTCCATGTCACCGCCCGGCATGCCGCCGCCGGCCGGGGCAGCGCCCGCCTTCTCCGGCTTGTCGGCGATGACGGCCTCGGTGGTGAGGAACAGCGCGGCGATCGACGCGGCGTTCTGCAGGGCAGAGCGCGTGACCTTCGCCGGGTCGAGGATGCCCTCGGCGATCATGTCGACGTACTCACCGGTCGCGGCGTTCAGGCCGTGGCCGACGGTCAGGTTGCGCACCTTCTCGACGACGACACCACCCTCGAGGCCGGCGTTGACCGCGATCTGCTTCAGCGGGGCCTCGAGGGCCAGCTTCACAGCGGCGGCACCGGTGGCCTCGTCGCCCTCGAGCTCAAGCTTCTCGAAGACAGCGGCGGCCTGGATGAGGGCCACGCCACCACCGGCGACGATGCCCTCTTCGACGGCGGCCTTCGCGTTGCGAACGGCGTCCTCGATGCGGTGCTTGCGCTCCTTGAGCTCCACCTCGGTCGCGGCACCGGCCTTGATGACCGCAACACCGCCGGCGAGCTTCGCCAGGCGCTCCTGCAGCTTCTCGCGGTCGTAGTCGCTGTCCGAGTTCTCGATCTCGGCGCGGATCTGGTTGACGCGACCCTGGACCTGGTCGCTCTCACCGGAGCCGTCGACGATCGTGGTCTCGTCCTTGGTGATGACGACCTTGCGGGCACGGCCGAGCAGGTCGAGACCGGCGTTCTCCAGCTTGAGGCCGACCTCCTCGGAGATGACGGTGCCACCGGTGAGGATGGCGATGTCGCCGAGCATGGCCTTGCGGCGGTCACCGAAGCCCGGAGCCTTGACGGCGACGGACTTGAAGGTGCCACGGATCTTGTTGACGACCAGGGTCGACAGGGCCTCGCCCTCGACGTCCTCGGCGATGATCAGCAGCGGCTTGCCGGACTGCATGACCTTCTCGAGGAGCGGAAGGAGGTCCTTCACGTTCGAGATCTTCGAGTTCACGATCAGGATGTACGGGTCGTCGAGCGACGCCTCCATACGCTCCATGTCCGTGGCGAAGTACGCCGAGATGTAGCCCTTGTCGAAGCGCATGCCCTCGGTGAGCTCAAGCTCGAGCCCGAAGGTCTGCGACTCCTCGACGGTGATGACGCCTTCCTTGCCGACCTTGTCCATCGCCTCGGCGATGAGCTCGCCGATCTGGGTGTCGGCGGCGGAGATGGAGGCCGTAGAAGCGATCTGCTCCTTGGTCTCCACGTCCTTGGCCTGCTCGAGCAGGGCGCCCGAGACGGCCTCGACGGCCTTCTCGATGCCACGCTTGAGGGCCATCGGGTTGGCACCGGCGGCTACGTTGCGCAGGCCCTCGCGGACCAGCGCCTGCGCCAGGACGGTCGCGGTCGTCGTGCCGTCACCGGCGACGTCGTCCGTCTTCTTCGCGACCTCCTTGACCAGCTCGGCGCCGATCTTCTCGTACGGGTCCTCGAGCTCGATCTCCTTGGCGATGGAAACACCATCGTTGGTGATCGTGGGGGCACCCCACTTCTTCTCGAGGACGACGTTGCGACCCTTGGGGCCCAGGGTCACCTTGACGGCGTCGGCGAGCTGGTTCATGCCGCGCTCGAGGCCGCGCCGTGCCTCCTCGTCGAACGCGATGATCTTGGCCATGTGAAGTGGTCCTCCCGGACAGGGGTGGAATGCTGCTCCGGATCGCATCGGTGCCCGCGACGGACGGCCTGCGAGCCATGTGGTTCCTTGCCCCACCCGGCTTGCGAGCCTCACCGATCCGACCCAAGTTCTGTCACTCTCACTGGGAGAGTGCTAACGCCAATGATTAGCACTCGACCCCTACGAGTGCAAGCGCCTCTTACGGATCCCAGACACATGAGGGGGCGCGCGTCCGGGGCGTACGGCGGGACGCAACGCGGCACACGCGGCGGCACACGCGGCGGGACGTGCGACGGGACGCACGAGAGGCCCGTACCCCTGTCGGGATACGAGCCTCTCGTCACTCGCTAAGTCGCTGGCCGATCGCGCCGAGATCAGACGGCGAGCTTGACCATGTCCGCCTGCGGACCCTTCTGGCCCTGCGAGATCTCGAACTCCACTCGCTGACCTTCTTCAAGGGTGCGGTAACCGTCCATCTGAATCGCGCTGTAGTGGACGAAAACATCCGCACCACCGTCGACCGCGATGAAGCCGTACCCCTTCTCCGCGTTGAACCACTTGACGGTGCCCTGAGCCATGCCTAACTCCCCTATTACTGGCCCTTGCACGGACCCGCACTTCGCGGGCCCGGGTCAGACCTCACCCCCCCAATGGGTTGTGGAGGCGTGCGCCGGAACGCGTCGACCGCCGCTGAATGTATCTGTCCAACTGCCCTCTGCAACAGGTCAATCGGACGAGAATTCTGGGCACGCGCGATCGGAAATATGCGGAGAATTTGCCGGAGTTCAGGGCAAGTCGGGCCAGACAAATGCCGCAATAGGCTCAAAAAGGCAAGGCGCTTTGGCTACTTCTTGTCGGCCCCGGGCCGACTTCGTATATGCGCACGGCACAAACAGCGAAGCTTGCTTCCCAACTGTACCGCGCTCAACCATACAGAATTGCCCCCTCCGCTTCTCTCGCGGAGGGGGCAATAGAGGTAACGCTGCGTGCTTTCGGGCGGATTCAGCAACCGCCCGCGACGGCGGGAATGATCGAGACACCGGCGCCGTCCGGCGTCGCGGTCTCAAGGCCCTGCTCGAAGCGGACGTCGTCGTCGTTCACGTACACGTTCACGAAGCGCCGCAGCTTGCCCTGATCGTCCAGGACACGGGCCGCGATACCGGCGTGCTTGGCCTCAAGATCGGCGATGACCTCGGAGAGGTTCGCGCCCTCGGCGGCGACCTCGGACTTGCCGCCGGTGTAGGTGCGAAGAATGGTGGGAATGCGAACGTTGACGCTCATGGGATTCACCTCTTGATACAGGGGGAGAAATACGCCCCTTAAGGGGCGCGGGGAACTGCGCGAGGACGGACCACGACCGCCGCCCGTCGACGGCGATCAGGCCCTACGGCGACTAGTCGGCGAGACCCGCGGCACGGAATGCATCGAGGCTGGGCTTGATCGTCGCGGTCGCCTGAGACGTTTCGGCAACAGCGTCCAGGGTCTTGAGCCCGTCACCCGTGTTCAGCACCACCGTGGTCAAGGTGGGGTCGATGAGCCCGGCCTCAAGAAGCTTCTTCGTGACACCGACCGTCACACCCCCCGCGGTCTCCGCGAAGATGCCCTCGGTCCGCGCGAGCAGCTTGATCGCGTCCACGACCTGCTCGTCGTTCACGTCCTCCACCGCACCGCCCGTGCGACGCGCGATGTCCAGGACGTACGGCCCGTCGGCGGGGTTGCCGATGGCGAGGGACTTGGCGATGGTGTCCGGCTTCTGCGGGCGCACGACGTCGTGCCCGGCCTTGAAGGCGGTCGACACCGGCGAGCAGCCCTCGGCCTGCGCACCGAAGATCTTGTACGGCTTGTCTTCCACGAGCCCCAGCTTGATGAGCTCCTTGAGACCCTTGTCGATCTTCGTGAGCTGCGAGCCCGATGCGATCGGGATGACCAGCTGGTCGGGCAGCTGCCAGCCGAGCTGCTCGCAGATCTCGTACGCGAGGGTCTTGGAGCCCTCGCCGTAGTACGGCCGCAGGTTCACGTTGACGAAGCCCCAGCCCTCGCCCAGCGGGTCGCCGATGAGCTCGGAGCAGAAGCGGTTCACGTCGTCGTAGTTGCCCTCGATACCGACGAGCTCTCCGCCGTAGACCGCGGCCATGACGACCTTGCCCTGCTCCAGGTCGTGCGGGATGAACACACAGGAGCGGAAGCCGGCGCGGGCCGCGGCGGCGCCCACAGCGCCGGCGAGGTTGCCGGTGGAGGAGCAGGAGAGGGTGGTGAAGCCGAAGGCGCGCGCCGCCTCGATGGCCTGCGCGACGACACGGTCCTTGAAGGAGTGCGTCGGGTTCCCTGAGTCGTCCTTGACGAAGAGCTTGCCCTGCTCGACGCCGAGCTCACGGGCGAGGTTGTCGGCCTTGACCAGCTGGGTCCAGCCGGGGTTGATGTTCGGCTTCTGAGCGACGTCCGCCGGGACGGGAAGCAGCGGGGCGTAGCGCCAGATGTTGGCGGGGCCGGACTCGATCTGCTTCCGGAGCGCCTCGGGGTCGCCGGTCGGCAGGTCGTACGCGACTTCGAGCGGGCCGAAACAGGCCTCGCAGGCGAAGATCGGGCCCAGGGCGTAAAGCTCACCGCACTCGCGGCACGAGAGGCCGGACGCGGGGCCGAGATCCACGGAGCCCCAGTTGGAAGCCGTGGAAGGGGTGGTTTCGTTCGTTGCGACAGTCTGCGCAGCCATGGAGGCGAGGCCCTTTCTCCTCATCTTCCCCGCGACGAATCTCGTCGCGAGACGGAATTGGCACCTTCCCCACCGAGACCTCGCGTGCGCGGTCGGCGGGATGGTTGCCGGGGCTTCAACGGGCCGTATCCCTCTGCCCCTCTGGATGAGCGGTATGGCGCCGGGGCTTCAGGGGCCCCAGGGCATTTGTTACGCGCCGACCCCCGACATGCGATGGTCATCCGCGTTGTTCAAGACTGTAACCGACGGCCTGGACCCTTGAGATAGTCGTCCGAACCGCGAGATGGATCACATGTAGGCCACACACAGGAGGAATCACCCGTGCTGGAAGAGGCCGAGCGCTGGCTGACCAGGCGTTCCTGGTCCGTTGCCGACCGTCCGCTCAGCGCGCTCGTCGCCGCCAAACGGGCGTCGGGAGCCTCGGTGAGCGTCGTCCTGCCCGCGCTCGACGAGGAGGAGACGGTCGGCGAGATAGTCGCCGAGATCCGCCGCGAGCTCATCGAGAAGGCCGCCCTCGTCGACGAGCTCGTGGTGATCGACTCCGGCTCCCGGGACCGTACGGCCGAGGTCGCGCGGGATGCGGGCGCGCGGGTCGTGCACCGGGACGAGATCCTGCCGCGCATCCCGGCCGTGCCCGGCAAGGGCGAGGTCCTGTGGCGCTCGCTTCTGGTGACCGGCGGTGACATCGTCGCGTTCGTCGACGCGGACCTGAAGGAGTTCTCGGCGGACTTCGTCACCGGGATCGTGGGCCCGCTCCTGACCGAGCCCGACGTGCACTTCGTGAAGGCGATGTACGACCGGCCCCTTGCCGGGACCGCCGGTCAGGGCGGCCGGGTCACCGAGCTGATGGCGCGCCCGCTGCTCAACATGCACTGGCCCCAACTCGCGGGGTTCGTCCAGCCGTTGGGCGGCGAGTACGCGGCACGCAGGTCCCTCCTTGAGCGGCTGCCGTTCCCCGTCGGCTACGGGGTGGAGCTTGGCCTGCTCGTCGACGCGCTGCACACCGTGGGCCTTGACGCGCTCGCGCAGGTCGACGTCGGCGTGCGCAAGCACCGGCATCAGGACGGGCAGGCGCTCGGCAGGATGGCCGCGGCGATCTACCGGACGGCACAGGTCCGGCTCGCGCTCGGTCATCACGTACGCCCCGAACTCACACAGTTCGAGCGGGGCGAGCACGGGTTCGAACCGCGGACCCATTCGGTGGACACGGAGGAGCGTCCGCCGATGTCCGGCATCGCGGAGTACGCGGCCCGCCGCGTGGCGTAACCATCCAAGACCGGGCATTTTGTCTACATTCCCCACTTATGTGGGTATCTATGCGGGTCAGGCAGGTATTGAGAAGCGTGCGACGCATCGGTGGCGTGGTCGTGGCCACCGTCGGTCTCACGGCAGGGGCGCTGAGCGCCGCCGCAGCAGCGGACGTGCGTCACGACGTATCGCTGTACGGCAACTCCAGGACCATCGGTCACAGCGCCGGTCACAGCGCCGGTCACAGCATGCTCGACCACGCGAACGAGCAGCAGAGCAGTCGGGGTGAACTGGTCGACACGGGTGGCGAATCGCGCACGATGCTGTACGCGGGCCTCGCGTTCTCGCTGTGCGTGCTCGGCGTACTCGCGGTGGCGGCGGCGCGGAGCAGAAGGACCCTGAGGCCCTAGGCGTGGCCAACGGGCCCGGCTCTACGCCGGGCACGCGAACGTATACGGCGGGTCCGCCCCGGGTCCTGCCGCACGTTTGAGCCCTGCCGGTAAGGGCTAGGTTTCGGCACATGGTCTCCGAGCACGCCGCCGCCCAGGTCCTCGTCGCGTCCAACCGCGGCCCCGTCACGTACTCCCTGGAGGAGAACGGAGAGCTGACGGCCAAGCGGGGCGGCGGAGGACTCGTCTCCGGGCTCAGCGCGATCGGCGACTCCGCCGGGGACTCCCTGTGGGTCTGCGCGGCGCTGGGAGACGGCGACCGGGAGGCCGTGCGGCGCGGGGTCGGTGAACCCGGGGTGCGGATGCTCGACATCGACCCGCAGGTGCACGCCGACGCGTACAACGGGATCGCGAACTCCGTGCTCTGGTTCGTCCACCACATGCTGTACCAAACGCCGCTCGAACCGGCCTTCGGCCCGGAGTTCCGGGCGCAGTGGGCGTCGTACGAGACCTACAACCGGGCCTTCGCCGAGGCGCTCGCGGAGAGCGCCGCAGGGGGCGCGGCGGTCCTCGTCCAGGACTACCACCTGGCGCTTGTCCCGGGGATGCTGCGCGAACTCCGCCCCGACCTGCGCATCGGCCACTTCTCGCACACGCCGTGGGCGCCGGTGGACTACTTCCGGATGCTGCCGGACGACGTCGCGGAACAGTTGCTTCGCGGCATCCTGGGGGCCGACCGTGCGGCGTTCCTGACGGGGCGGTGGGCGGACGCGTTCACGGAGTGCTGCGTCGCCGTCATCGGCGGTACGTCGGGGACGCGGATCGGGGTGCACGGGCTCGGGGCCGACGCGGATTTCCTGCGGGAGCGGGCGGGGCGGGACGACGTGGAGGAACGGCTTGTCGCGCTGCGGGAGCAGGTCGGGACCGGCCGACGGGTGATCGTCCGGGTGGACCGGACGGAGCTGTCGAAGAACATCGTGCGGGGGCTGTTGGCGTACCGGGAGCTGCTGGCCTCCCGCCCCGAGTGGCGGGAACGGGTGGTGCACGTGGCCTTCGCCTACCCGTCGCGGCAGGATCTCGCGGTGTACCGCGAGTACACCGCGTCCGTGCAGAAGCTCGCCGACGAGATCAACTCCGAGTACGGCGTCGAGGGTTGGACCCCGGTCGTGCTCCACGTGAAGGACGACTTCGCGCGGTCGCTGGCTGCGTACCGCCTGGCGGACGTGGCCCTGGTGAACCCCATCCGGGACGGGATGAACCTGGTGGCCAAGGAGGTGCCGGTCGTTTCTGATGAGGGGTGCGTGCTGGTGCTTTCGCGGGAGGCGGGGGCGTACGAGGAGTTGGGCGATGACGCTCTCGTCGTGAACCCGTATGACGTGAGCGGGACGGCTTCTGCGCTGCATGAGGCGCTGACGATGCCGGTCGAGGAGCGGGCGGAGCGAACGAAACGCCTGGCGGCGGCAGCTACGGCTCTTCCCCCGGCTCAGTGGTTCCTGGACCAGCTGCGAGCCTTGCAGGACTGAACTGATTGGTCCCCAACCCCGCCCCTTCCCGAAAACCCGCTGGCGCGGGGGCCTTGGTGGACGTCATCACCGGCTCCGCCGAGTTCGTCCTCAAACTCCCCCAAGCTCTTAATGAGCAGGGGACCCCCTCGACAGGCTGAGAAAGCCGGTGGGACGGTGCCGTCGCCGACCCCGGGTGAAGGTGCCCGTGAAAACTCCGCGGCGACCTGCAACCTCCCCGGGGCCCGGACGTCTGTCGGGGTGAAGGCGCCTTCGTTCGATCCACCGACCCCGACCACGAATCGAGGAACCGCATGTCCCTGCGTCATGTCTCCATCCGCAAGGCCCTGGGCGCGGCGACGGCCATCGCGGCTCTCGCCCTGGGCGGCACGGTGGCACACGCCGCCACCGCCGATCCCTCCCCGGTCCCGGCCAAGAGCGGACACGAGGCACCGTCCCCCGTCCCGGCTACTCCGGGCAAGGGCGGACACGAAGCACCGTCCCCGGTCCCGGCTACTCCGGGCAAGGGCGGACACGAGGCACCGTCCCCCGTCCCGGCTGCTCCGGGCAAGGGCGGACACGAAGCACCGTCCCCGGCACCGGCTGCCCCGGGCAAGGGCGGACACGAAGCACCGTCCCCCGTCCCGGCTGCCCCGGGCAAGGGCGGACACGAAGCACCGTCCCCCGCCCCGGCTGCGAAGTGATGCCGCAGCGCCGGCAGTAGCCGCAAGCCGTAGGAGGGCCGCCGGGCCGATCACCCGGCGGCCCGCACGCCCCGCGTCCAGGAGAGCCATGAGGACAGCGACGTACCCGGTCGTCCCCGCCTTCCCCGTCACCAGCGCGCTGCGCCGTGGCTGGGAGCGCCTGCTGCGCGGGCTCCTGACTCGTACGGGTCAACCGCCGCCCGGGATCCGGCAGCCGGTCCCCGTGCCGACCGTGCCCCTCTCCACGCCGGGTGAGCCCGGTCCCGGGATCGACGACCTCTACCACTACCGCCGCCTGGACCTCGTCCGTCTCGCGCTGTTCCTCGTCGACGATCTGCCGACCGCCGAGGACGTCGTGCAGGACGCCTTCGCGGCGGTCTTCCGCAGACACGGCGCCCGCCTGGAAGGCGTGGACGACCCGGAGGCGTACCTACGGACGAGCGTGGTGAACCGCTCCCGTTCCGTGTTGCGCCGCCGCAGAACGGCCCGCGCGCACACACCCGAGCGCGAGGGCCACGTCCCGCCTGTCGACGAGCACGTCCTGCTGCGCGAGGAACACCGCGAGGTGCTCGAAGCGCTCAGGCGGCTCACCCGGCGCCAGCGCGAGGTGCTCGTGCTGCGCTACTGGTCCCACCTCACCGAGGCCCAGATCGCCGCCACCCTCGATCTCTCGCGCGGCACGGTCAAGTCCACCGCCAGCCGGGCGCTGGACGCACTCAGCAGACAGTTGGGAGGCTCCCGATGACCCCGAAGGACGGGCACGGTCCCGGCCCTGGGCAGGAACTGCTCGAAGACCGGCTGCGCGACGCGTTGGACGCACGGGCGCGCACGGTCGGCCCTGACTCCCTGCGGCGCGCCACCCCGCCGTCCGAGCAGGTGGGCAGGCGTTCTCCCGTCCGTGTGACGGCGCTGACCCTGCTCGCGCTCGCGGCGGCCCTGGCCTGCGTCCTGCTGGCCCTGGGCTGGGTCGAACGGCAGGGCGGGGAAGCCCCCGTCGAACCTGCGCACCCGCACGAGAGGACCACCCGGCCGCCGTCTCAGGCGCCGTCGCCGGTGCCGGCGCCGTCGGACCTGACGCAACCCTCACCCGTGCCCGACTCACCCGTACCCGACTGACAGCCAGTTCGTCAGTCCAGCTGCGCGGCGATCCTCGAAAGCAGGTCCACCACGCCCTGGGGACCGTCCACCACCACGTCGGCCCGGTCCGCCAGTTCCGCGACCTCCGCGCTGCCGCTGCACACCAGCAACCCCCGCACCTGGTCCGAGCGCAGCTTCTCCACCGCCGCGAAAGCGGGGAGGTCGCCCAAGTCGTCGCCCGCGTACAGGACAGTCTCGGCGCCCACTTCGCGTACGTAGTCGGCGAGGGCCACCCCCTTGTCCATGCCAGGAGGGCGCAACTCCAGTACCAGGCGGCCGGGTTCGACGATGAGGCCGTGGCGGGACGCCAGCTCGCCGAGAGGTTCACGCAGCGCCTCGAACGCGGCCTGCGGATCCTGCGCACGGCGCGTGTGGACCGCGACCGCACGGCCCTTCTCCTCTATCCACGAGCCGCGCCAGGCACCGATCTTGTCCAGGAAGCCGGGAAGTTCGGCGCGCACGGACGCCACCCCGGGGTGCGGTTCAGCCGCGTGCACCGTGGAGGAGACCGCGTCCCAGCGCTCGGCGCCGTAGTGCCCGAGGACGACGAGGTGTTCGAGGCCGGGGACGCCCGCGAGGCCGCCGTAGCGCACCGCCACGCCCGCAGGGCGCCCGGTGACGACGGCGACGGACCGCACCTTCGGTGCGAGCGCGGCGAGGGCGGGAACGGCGCCGGGATGGGCGCGGGCCTGCTCGGGGTCGGGCACGATCGGGGCGAGCGTGCCGTCGAAGTCGAGCGCGATCACGGCCTTCCCGGGCCGCGCGAGGAGCGCGGCGAGGCCCTCGCGCCCTGCGGGCGTCACGGGCTCGGGCAGCTCGGGAGAGTACACAGGGTCACCCATGGGCCTGACCCTACGCTCTGCCCTTACCCTCAACGCTCCCCGCGCCGGGACTCCCTGACCCGCCGGAGCCGGTTGACGGTCACCGGATCGTGCGCGAGGGCGCGGGGATCGTCGAGCAGGGCGTTCAGGAGCTGGTAGTAGCGGACCGGCACCAGACCGAGCTGCTCGCGCACGGCCCGCTCCTTGGCGCCGGGACCGCTCGCCCAGTCACGGCGCTCCAGGGCGAGGATCGCGCGGTCACGCTCGGAGAGGCCGGTGTCGGGGAACGCGTCGTCCCTCGCGTTGTCACCCCTCGCATCGTCGTCCGTGGCATCGGTCATGCCCGTCACGCTATTCCGAGTTCTCCTCGGTCGCCGCCTTGGTCTGGATCTGACTGAGGATCGACTGCGGGTTGCCGTCCGGGTCGACGGCCCTGCCGATGTACTTCTTGACGTCGACGGAGACCTGCGCCCAGGACGTCTTGCCCACCGGGTACAGCTGCGACGTGGGCAGCTCGTCGAGGAACTCGGCGAGCGCCTTGTCATTCTTGTTGCCCGTCATCTGCTGCGCCGCGGAGGTCGTGACGGGCAGCAGATCGTACTCGCGGGAGAAGTCCAGGACGTTCTTCGTGCTGTAGGCGAAGTCGAGGAACTTACCGATCTCCGGGCCGTTGCCGTGCTGCTTGAAGGCCATCATCCAGTCGGCGACGCCCATCGTGGCCCGGGCGTGGCCGTTCACGCCGGGCATCGGCACCATGCCGTACTTCACGCCCTTCTTGGCGGCCATCTGCATCAGCGTGGGGTGGCCGTTGAGCATGCCCACGTCGCCGCGTGTGAAGGCGGCGAAGGCCTCGGCGCGGTCGAGCTCGGCGGGCGGCGTGTCGCCCGTCAGGCCCTTGCCGACGAGCTCGTCCTTCAGCCAGGTGAAGGTCTTCACGTTCTGCTTGGAGTCGATGTCGTACGTGCCGACGTTGTCGGTGTAGTTGCCGCCACCGCTGAGCAGCCACTGCAACGTCTCGGCCTGCGCCTCTTCCGAGCCGAGCGGCAGGGCGTAGGGGATCTTCACCCCGCGTGCCTTGAGAGCCTTGGCGTCGGCCGCCAGGTCGGTCCAGCTCTGCGGCGGGGTGAGATCGGCGTCCTTGAAGATCTTCTCGTTGTAGAAGAGCAGGCGCGTGGAGGAGGCGAACGGCATGCCGTACTGGACGCGCTTGACCTCGCCCGCCTCGGCGAGAGGGGCCATGAAGTCGGCCTGGGTCGCGATGGAGACCAGGTCCTCGACGCGGTACAGCTTGTCCTGCGCGGCGTAGTCGGCGTAGGCGCCGATCTGGGCCATGTCGGGGGCGTCGCCCGCCTTGACCATTTCCTTGACCTTGCGGTCCACGTCGGTCCACGAGTACACGCTGACGTCGACCTTGATGCCGGGGTTCTTGGCCTCGAACTTCTTGGCGATCTTGTCCCAGTACTTCTGGGAGCTGTTGTCCTTGGAGTCGCCGTAGTCGGCGGCCACCAGCTTGAGGGTGACGTCGCCGGAGTCGCCCGGACCGCCGCAGCCGGCGAGCACCGCCGCCATGCCCAGTGCGGCTACCGCCGCGGTCAGTCCTGTCGCGCGCCGCTGCACAGCTTTTCCCACCCTCGAAAGATCTTCGTGAACTGCGATTTTCCCCCGCGTACGCACACGAGGTCTACACCACTCAAGTATCGCTTGTGCAACGGCGTGCTCCTTACGTCCCACCATTGCCGAGGGGGCCGACCTGCTGCTAAGCACGTCACGTTCCATGAGCACACGGTGAAGTCCCGCACTGGCAAGGAGCTTTGGCGCATGTCGCGTACCGCAACAGAGATCGCAACCCAGCCCGCCTGCTGGCACCGGGCGGCCGAGGCCGCCTCCGCCTTCGACGGACTGCCGAAGCCGGGCGAGCGGGTGGCCGTCACCGGGTGCGGTACGTCATGGTTCATGGCCATCGCGTACGCGGCGCTGCGCGAGGCCGCCGGGCAGGGCGAGACGGACGCCTTCGCCTCGTCGGAGTTCCCCGCCGGGCGGAAGTACGACCGGGTGGTCGCGATCACCCGCTCCGGTACGACGACGGAGGTCCTCGAGCTCCTCGGCGAGCTGAAGGGTGTCGTCCCGACCACCGCCCTCACCGCCACCCCCCGTTTGGGGACAGAAGCCTCCCCGGTCATGGACGCTGCCGACTCGGTGGCCGTTCTGGACTGGGCGGACGAGAAGTCGGTCGTCCAGACCCGCTTCGCCACGACCGCTCTCGCGTTCCTGCGGGCCGGGCTCGGTGACATCCCCGGCGTGAAGTCGGTCGCCGATGCCGCGGCCGACGCGGAGCTCGCGGTGACGGAGCCGTTGCCCGCGGCGGTCGTGGCCGCCGAGCAGTGGACGTTCCTCGGGCGGGGCTGGACGTACGGGCTCGCTCTTGAGGCGGCGTTGAAGATGCGGGAGGCGGCGGGGGCGTGGACGGAGTCGTACCCCGCGATGGAGTACCGCCACGGGCCGATCGCCATCACCGGGCCCGGCCGTGTGGCGTGGATGTTCGGCGTGCTGCCGGAGGGTCTTGCCGGTGATGTCGCCCGGGTGGGCGGTGAGCTTGTCGCCCGCGAGGAGGTGGACCCCCTGGCGGATCTGATCCGGGCCCAGCGGCTTGCCGTTGCACTGGCCGAGTCCCGGGGCTTTGACCCCGACCGGCCTCGGAACCTGACGCGGAGCGTCATTCTGGGCTAGTTCGGCCACCCACCCACCCGATTGCCCCGCACTGATTAATTGGAATGGACTAGACCTCTCGCGGGTCTCGCGCGAGACTGTCCCCCGTGAGACATGTCATCGCCCTCGATGTGGGCGGCACCGGAATGAAGGCCGCCCTGGTCGGGGCGGACGGCGCGCTCCTCTACGAAGCGCGGCGGGCCACCGGCCGGGAGCGCGGCGCCGACGCCGTGGTCGAGTCCATCCTCGACTTCGCCGCCGACCTCCGCGCCCACGGGATCAAGGAATTCGACGAACCCGCCGCCGCGGCGGGCGTCGCGATCCCCGGGATCGTCGACACCGAGCGCGGCATCGCCGTCTACGCCTCGAACCTCGGCTGGCGCGACGTCCCCATGCGCGAGCTCCTGAGCCGCAGGCTGGAAGGCGCACCCGTGGCCCTTGGCCACGACGTCCGCACCGGCGGCCTCGCCGAGGGGCGGATCGGCGCGGGCAAGGGTGCGGACCGGTTCCTCTTCGTGCCGCTCGGTACGGGGATCGCCGGGGCCATCGGGATCGGCGGCGGCATCGAGCCCGGCGCCCATGGCTCGGCGGGCGAGATCGGGCACATCATCGTGCGCCCCGGCGGCCCGCTCTGCGGCTGCGGTCAGCGCGGCTGCCTGGAGCGGCTCGCCTCCGCTTCCGCGGTGAGCGAGGCGTGGGCGGCGGCGAGCGGTGACCCCGAAGCGGACGCGGCGGACTGCGCGAAGGCCGTGGAGTCGGGCGACCCGCGGGCCCAGGCGGTCTGGCAGAACGCCGTCGACGCGCTCGCCGACGGCCTCATCACCGCCCTCACCCTCCTGGACCCGCACACCCTGATCATCGGTGGCGGTCTCGCCGAGGCCGGGGAAACCTTGTTCACACCCCTGCGGGCGGCCATGACGGAACGCATCGTCACGTTCCAGTCCCAGCCCCTCATCGTCCCGGCCGCACTCGGGGACACCGCGGGATGCCTGGGCGCGGGCCTGCTCGCCTGGGACCTCCTCGGCGCCCCTGACCACCCCACCGACTCCACCGCATCGACCGACACCGACTCCACGGAGGTAACCGCCTGATGGCCACTAGCAAGGTGCTCGCCGGTGCTCAGGTGGTCCTGCCCACCGGGACCATTTCCAACGGCCGCGTGATCATCGACGGCGCGCGCATCGGCGATGGGGGTCCCTCCCTGCTCGAGCGAAGCCGAGAGCTTGGGGGAGCTCCCAGCGATGCCGAAGTCATCGACCTCGCCCCCGGCCACTGGGTGGTCCCCGGCTTCGTCGACATCCACAATCACGGCGGCGGCGGTGCGTCCTTCACCTCCGGCACCGTCGATGACGTGCTCAAAGGCGTCCACACGCACCGCCTGCACGGCACCACGACCGTCGTCGCGTCGACCGTCACCGGCGAGATGGACTTCCTCGCCCAGCGGGCCGGCCTGCTCAGCGAGCTGGCCGAGCAGGGCGACATCGCGGGCATCCACTTCGAGGGGCCGTTCATCTCGCCGTGCCGCAAAGGCGCGCACAGCGAGGTGCTCCTGCGCGACCCGGACCCCGCAGAGGTCCGCAAGCTGATCGACGCGGCACGCGGCCGGGCCAAGATGCTCACGCTCGCCACCGAGCTGCCGGGCGGCATCGACTCCGTACGCCTCCTGGCCGAACACGGCGTGATCGCGGCCATCGGCCACACGGACGCGACGTACGAGCAGACGCAGGAGGCCATCGACGCGGGCGCCACCGTCGCGACGCACCTCTACAACGCGATGCCGACCCTCGGGCACCGCGCGCCGGGCCCGATCGCCGCGCTCCTGGAGGACGAGCGGATCACGGTCGAGCTGATCAACGACGGCACGCATCTGCACCCCGCGTCGTTCGAGCTGGCCTTCCACCACGCGGGCGCGGCCCGCACCGCGCTCATCACGGACGCGATGGACGCGGCGGGCTTCGGCGACGGCCGGTACATGCTCGGCCCGCTGGAGGTCGAGGTGTTGGACAGCGTCGCGCGGCTCGTCGAGGGCGGCTCGATCGCGGGCTCGACCCTCACCCTGGACCGTGCGTTCAAGCGCTCGGTGACCGTCGACGGTCTGCCGGTCGACGACGTCGTCCGCGCCATCTCCGTCAACCCGGCCAGACTCCTGGGGATGTACGACGAAGTCGGCTCCCTTGAGCCGGGCAAGGACGCCGATCTGGTGGTCCTTGACGCGGAGTTCGACCTGGTGGGCGTCATGCGCAAGGGCGAGTGGGTGGTCGCGCCCAAGTAGCTGCGGCAGAGACGTTGAAATGGCAACGAAGAGAGAGCGATTGGTCCGGACCCCTGGGCCAACCGCCTTCTTTTTGGCATGATCAGCCCGAAAGAAGACGGCAGCAGACGACAGCAGAGGACGCCGACAAGCGCGTCCTCCAGTGATCTCGGGAGCGGTCCCGGGAGCGATCTCGGAGGTATCTGGGGTGAGCGACGAGTGATTCTCACAGTCACGCTGAACGCCGCCCTGGACATCACCTACCGGGTCCCCGCCCTCACCCCGCACGCCTCGCACCGCGTCACCGAGGTCACCGAACGCCCCGGCGGCAAGGGCCTGAACGTCGCCCGCGTCCTCGCGGCCATCGGCCACGACGTGACCGTGACCGGCTTCGCCGGCGGCGACACGGGCCGCACCCTGCACGAGCGCCTCAAGCGCGAGCCCCGCGTCACGGACGCGCTTGTGCCCGTCGACGGCGCAACGCGCCGCACGCTCGCCATCGTCGACGCGGCGACCGGCGACACCACGCAGCTGAACGAACCGGGCCCGGCGGTATCGCCCGCGGAGTGGTCCGCGTTCCGGGAGTCCTACGAGGAGTTGCTGCGCGGGGGCGCGGCCGCGGTCGCCCTGTGCGGGAGCCTGCCGCCGGGGGTGCCGGTCGGCGCCTACGCGGCCCTCGTACGGGCCGCGCGCACCGCCAAGGTCCCCGTGCTCCTGGACACCAGCGGGGAGGCGCTGCGCCGTGGCCTCGCCGCCCGCCCCGACATCATCAAGCCGAACGCCGACGAACTGGCCGAGCTGACCGGCTCCCACGAGCCCGCCCAGGCGGTCCGTGACGCCCGCCGCAGGGGCGCGCACGCGGTGGTGGCATCGCTGGGCGCCAAGGGCCTGCGTGCCGTCACGCCGGACGGCACCTGGCAGGCGACTCCGCCGAGCCTGGTGCGCGGCAACCCGACGGGCGCCGGTGACTCGGCGGTCGCGGGCCTGCTCTCCGGTCTGGTGGAGGAACTCGCGTGGCCGGAGCGCCTCGCACGGGCCGTGGCCCTGTCAGCGGCGACAGTGGCGGCCCCCGTGGCGGGCGAGTTCGTGCTCTCGACTTACGAAGACCTGCTCACGCGGGTCGCGGTGACCGGGGAGGCCAGCGCGGCGTGACGTCACGCGTCAGCGCGTGAGTGACGCACAACGGGCCCAGGCGGCCCGAGAATTGGGGATTCATCATGCCACTCGTATCCACCGGCGACCTGGTGGCCGACGCGCGCGCGACGGGGCGCGGTGTCGCCGCGTTCAACGTGATCACGCTGGAGCACGCCGAGGCGATCGCCGCGGGCGCGGAGCAGGCGGGCTCCCCCGCGATCCTCCAGATCTCCGAGAACGCCGTGAAGTTCCACGGCGGCAACCTCTCCGCCATCGCGGCGGCAGCGGCGGCGGTGGCGCGTTCCTCGTCGGCCCCGCTCTCCCTGCACCTGGACCACGTCATGGACGTGGAACTCATGCGGGCCGCGCACCCCGAGGGCTTCAGCTCGGTGATGTTCGACGCGTCGAAGCTGACGTACGACGAGAACGTCAAGGCGACCGCCGATGCCGTGCGTTGGGGCCACGAGCGCGGCATCTGGATCGAGGCGGAGCTGGGAAAGGTGGGCGGCAAGGAGGGTGAGGCCCCGCTGGACGCGCACGCGCCGGGGGTGCGGACGGATCCCGCGGAGGCGGCGGCGTACGTGGCCGACACGGGCGTCGACGCGCTCGCGGTGGCGGTCGGCTCCTCCCACGCGATGACGTCACGCACGGCGTCCCTGGACCACGAGTTGATCGCGTCCCTGACGAAGGCCGTCCCCGTACCACTGGTGCTGCACGGCTCAAGTGGCGTGCCCGACGCGGAGATCCGGGCGGCGGTGGCATCGGGCATGGTGAAGATCAACGTGGGCACGGCGCTCAACACGGCGTTCACGGGGGCGGTGCGGGAGTACCTCGCGGGGGACACGACCGGGGTGGACCCGCGGAAGTACATCGCCCCCGGGCGCGAGGCGATGGCCGAAACGGTCGCGGGATTCCTCGGGCTCCTGGCATGAATGCGCCGTAGCGACATATCGTGATCAACGACCAAGATCACGAGCTAGTTGGGGGAACCCTTGCGCACGTCCAGTAAGACAATGCGTATCGCCGTGGCGGCTGCCGTCGCCTTCGGCGCCTTCACCGCCACCGCCGCGAGCGCGAGCGCCGATTCCAGGTCCGCCGCGGCCTCCGTCAGCACGGGGGCGGCTCAGGAGTGGGGCGGCGGCTGGAACAACTACGGCGACACCAGCGTCCGCGAGAAGGCGAGCACGGGGGCACGGAAGGTCGGCACGCTGAAGCGCGGCAAGAAGATCAAGTGCTGGGTGGCCGGTTGCAGCGGCACCCACAACGGCGGCACCTACCGCTGCTCCAGCTCCAGCCCCAAGGAGAAGGACTGGCACGCGGTGCGCTGGAACGGCAAGAAGGCCTGGGTCGCCAGCCGCTGCATGGAGTGGGGCCGCGTCGCCTAGCCGGCGGCTTCGGCACCCGGCATCACACGGCATGAGGCGCCGGTGGTCACCGTCCGTGGACGG